>JAKAHL010000055.1 GCA_021815005.1 Chloroflexota bacterium | reverse complement strand
AGGGGCGCGTCCGGCGCACCCAAGCCGCCGGGTCGTCCAGCTCCGCCGGCGTCGGCAGCGTCTCCGGGCCCTCCCAGAGGCGCCGCAGCGCCGCCGGGCCGGCGATCCCCTCGATCGCGGCCACGAATGCCTCGCCCCGCCGGTACTGCTCCAGCTTGAGGTCCATGCCGGTGATCCGGAGCATCGCCCGCTCGAGCGGCGTGCGCCGCACGCGCCGGCCGTGGAACCGTGAGGAGATGCGGGCGTGCCCGGGCACCAGATCCCTGCCCACCGCGTCCATCACGTGGTCGCTGAACCCCTCGAGCAGGCTCATCAGCGTCTGGGTCTCGCGGAAGGCGTCCCGCTGGTCGTCTGACATGAGGCGCTCGAGCCAGTGCCGGTCGTCGCGGCGGCCCAGGCCGCGGAGCGCTGCGCTCGCCTGGCGGGCCGCCCCCCGGCCGAGCGCAACGGCGTCGTCCCCGAACATCGAGACCTGGCGCTCGAGTCGCGACGCCAGGTACGGACGGAGCCAGGGGTGGGCCTCGAACTCGAAGGCGTGCGTGGTCTCGTGGAGCGCGATCCACGTCCGGAACGGCCCCACGGGCACGTCGAGAGCACCGGCCACGGCCCGGATGTTCTCCTCCACGAACAGCAGGCGGCCCGGCGCCGCCTCGGCGGCCAGCAGCGCCACGTCGTACTGGCCCAGCACCCGCTGGCCCATGAAACCCAGCAGCACGCCCATCTGGGTGGTGGTGACCCAGCGATTGGCCAGCGCCATCGCGGATTTCGCCATGCCGGCACCCGGCGGCAGAAGCTGGTCAAGCAGGCCCGCCTCGAGCCGGCCCATCAGGGCGGCGAAGGCCGCGGTGTTCGCTCGGACCCACTCGCCGCGACCCACCACCGCCGCGCGGTCCACCACGCCGGGCAGGGGCACGCCCAGGTGCGCCTCCAGCGCGGGCACGACCCTCGCCATCGAGGCCGCGTAGGCAGGCTCGACGGCCTGGAGCTCCCGCGAGTCGAGCGCTCCCCTGGCCCGCCGCAGCCTGGCCTCGGCCACCTGCTCGACGCGGCGCCAGTCCACCAGGCCGGCGGCCCGCGCTCGGCGCTCGACCCGGCGCTCGGCCACGGTGAGCGCGGCGCCCGCCGCCAGGCCGATCGCGAAGCCGGCCGGCCAGCGCAGCAGCGAGGCACCTCCAGGCCGGCCGTCGCCGGGTCGGGCCACGGGGCTCAAGCGCCGGCCGCCAGCTCGATCCCCGCGACGTCCGGGAACGCCTCGCCGAACATCCGGGCGGCGATGGACGTGAAGCGCCCCACGTCGCCGGTCGTCAGCTGCAGGTGCGAGGGCGGGGCGCCGTAGGTCTCGGCCGGCCGGGAGTGGCCGGCCTTGCCCGGATCGGCGGCCGTGCCGCGCGTGGTGCCCGGCGCCTCCAGGCCGTTGACCGACAGCAGCTCAGCCAGCGTGGCCGCCGTGGCCGTGGCCGAGTCCACGATCGCCACCCGGTCGCCGACTGCCCGCGCGAGGACCGGCCGGATCAGCGGGTAGTGGGTGCACCCGAGGAGGAGGGTGTCGATCTTGGCGGACGGCGGCCGGGGGAACACGAACTCGCCGGCCCCGTCGCGCTCGCCCAGCAGCGGGGCCAGCTCCTCGGCCACCGCGGCCTCCATCTCCGGGCCGGCCAGGATGCCCGCCTCCACCATCGGCACGAACCGCGGGGTCGCGTGCTCGTACACCTCGACCGCGGGGTTCTCGTCCTTGATCGCGTTGAAGTAGGCATGCGAGCGGACCGTCGCCGGGGTGGCGATCACGCCGACCCGTCGGTTGCGCGTGGCGAGGGCCGCGGCGGCCGCACCGGGCCGGACCACGCCCAGCACCGGCAGGTCGTAGCGGGCGCGGAAGGTCCGCAGGGCGACGGCCGTGGACGTGTTGCAGGCCACCACGATCGCCTTCACGTCGCGCCGAGCGAGCTCGTCGAGGGCCTGGACCGAGAACCGCAGGACCTCCTCGTCGGACCGGGTTCCGTACGGCGCCCGAAGGTTGTCGCCCAGGTACACCGTGGACTCGTGGGGCGAGCGGCGCAGGATCTCGCGCAGGACGGTGAGCCCGCCGACGCCAGAGTCGAAAACGCCGATGGGACGCGGGTCGGACATGCGGAGCCCTACCGTCGCAGCGCGGCCGGGTGGCCGACGAGCTCGCCGGCGATCCGGAACACGTCCTGGCTGATCCTGGCCTCGGGGTCAGCCAGCACGAACGGGATGCCCTCGTTGTTGGCGCGGACCACCAGCTCGCCGCCCGACGAGACGCTGTGCTCCGGCTGGCGGCCCAGCGCGTCCGCGAGCACCTGCGGGTCGAAGCCACCCGTGGAATCTGCCCGGTTGACGAGATAGCGCACCTTCGTCGGCGGGTAGCCGATGGCCCGGAAGGCGTCCGCCATGGCCATGGTGCTGTGGATCGTCGTGGAGTCGTAGGAGACGATCTCGAGGATCGTGTCCGAGGCGTCGAGGAAGGCGAGGTTGACGTCGCCGACCACCGCGGGCGTGTCCACCAGGACCACCTGGTAGACCCGGCGCAGCAGCGAGAGCACCTTCTCCAGGTCGCGGACCGTGACCATCTCGGCCAGCTCCACGCGGGGCGGGGCGAGCAGGATGTCGATCCCCGACGGATCCCGCCACAGGACGTCCTCGAGGTCCGACTCCTGGATCCGGTCCGTCGGCAGGTCCAGCAGCGACGGGGCGTCGATGGGGACCTTGAGGAGGGCCCGGAGGTCGCCGAACTGGAGGCTCCCGTCGATGAGGACCGTCCGCAGGCCCGCCTGGCCCACCGCCACCGCGAGGTTGAAGGCGAGGGTCGTCTTGCCCACGCCGCCTTTGGGCGCGAAGACCGTGATCACCCGGGCGCTGCCGGCCTCGTCCGCGGTCGCGGCAGCCTGCCGGGACTGCTGGATCTTGGTCACGAGCTCATAGCCGTTGAACGGCATCGGGAGAACGGCGTGGATCCCCGTGGCGGGGTTGACCTGCACGGGGTTCTGGGGCACGGTCAGGACGATGACCGGGACCTGGTTGCCGCTCTCGTGGAGGCGGGCCACCAGGGCCATCCCCTTCAGCCGGCCCTGGAGCAGCGCGTCCACCAGGATCACGTCCGGCCGCAGCTCGCGCACCAGGTCCAGCACGCGCGTCCCGTCGCTGACGACATCCAGGAGCTTGATGGCGTTCTGCGAGTTCAGGAGGCCGCGGACATACTGGGCGACTTGCGGGACGTCCTCGACGACGAGCAGGCGGATCTGATCGGCCATCCCCGCGACGATACCATGGGGGCTCGCGCTGCCCGGGCCCTGCCGACGCCGCCCCGCCTAGGGCTTGCGGGCCACCAGCACGGCGCGCTCGGCACCGGGGCCGAGCGCCTCGAGGTCGTACCCGCCGGCGAGCTCCTCCACCACCAGGCCGGCGCCCTCGGCGAACGCCGCCAGCTCGTCCGGGCCCACCAGGCGGAGGCGGTCGGTGCGCACCCAGCGGGCAGGCGGCTCACCGGGCAGGCCGGTCTCGAAGATCGTGGTCAGGCTCACGGCTCCGATGGCCGCATCGAACTCCGCGGCGCCGGTCTTGGTGACGGTGTGGCCGGTGGCCGGGTCCTCGCGGACCCACTCCAAGACGAGCCGGCCGTCGTACCTCGAGAGGTCGTCGGCATCGGGGAGCCAGACGTCGACCACCGCCAGGCCGCCGGGAGCGAGGTGATCCGCCAGGGTCCGCACGGCTGCTGCCTGGTCCGCCCTGCGACCCATCAGGAAGATCGAGTTGAGCGGGATGGCCGCCAGCCGGTACGCGCCCGCGTCGTCGAGCCGGATCGTGCGGGCATCGCCCTCCACCAGCCGGAGGCGGCGGGCGGTCGCGCGTCCCGCGGCGTCCCCGGCGGCGCGGGCGCGGGCGAGCATCGCCGGGTCGAGGTCCACGCCGGTGACCCGCAGGCCGCTCGCCGCCAGCGGCACGGCGACCCGGCCGGTGCCCACCGCCAGCTCCAGCAGCGGGCCTCCCGTCCGCGCCGCCAGGGCGAGGTACAGGTCCAGGTCGCCCGGGTCGGTCGCGAGGTCAAGGTCGTACAGGCGGGCCAGGGCGTCGGCCGCGCGCTCGGGGGCGTGGCTCATCCGCTGGCCGTCGCGCCCCCGTGTCGGCCGCGCAGGCCGTCGGTGGCGTCTTGGGTCGGCGCCGCGGTGGCCGGCCGCCGCCGGGTCACCGGTCCCCCGCCGGCGTGAAGCGGACGGGATGGCCGTCCAGCCGCTTCTTCGCGAGGGCGCTGATGAACTCCAGCGCGATGCGGTTGGCGGCCATGGCGGTCACGTCCGCGTGGTCGTACGGCGGCGCCACCTCGACGATGTCCATCGCGGCGATCTCCACCTGCCCCGCGATCCGCCGGACGGCCCGCAGGATCTCGCGCGGCAGGAAGCCGCCCGGCTCGGGCGTGCCGGTGCCCGGGGCGCTGCCCGGGTCGATGACGTCGATGTCCACGCTGATGTAGATCGCGTCGGGCCCGTCGAGCGCCTCGGCGATGGCGTCGTCGATGACAGCCTCGGCGCCCCGCTCCTCCACCTCGCGCATGAGGTGCCAGCGCAGCCCGTGCTCCTTCATCCACGCGAACGTCTCGACCGGGGGCCAGTAGCCGCGCAAACCCACCTGCACGAAGTTGGACCCCTTGACGGCGCCCGACTCGATCAGGCGGCGCATCGGCGTCCCGTGCCCCGCGAGCACGCCCCAGTCCTCGTTGGCGGTGTCCGCGTGGGCGTCGAAGTGGACGATGCCGATGCTGCCGGGACGGCGCACCTCGGCCACCGCCGTGGCGCTCGGCCAGGTGATCGAGTGGTCGCCGCCCAGCACGATCGGGATCGCGCCGGTGGCCGCCACCTCGCGGACCTTGCGGTAGATGACCGCGTGGGCGCGGTCGACCCACGCGGGCACCACGTTCGCGTCGCCGGCGTCCACCACCTTGAGGATCTCGAACGGCTCGACACCCAGCTGCAGGGAGTGGATGGACCCCGAGGTGTACTGCGCCTCGCGAATCGCTCGCGGGCCGAAGCGGGCGCCCGGGCGGTGGCTGACCGCGTCGTCGAACGGCGCCCCCACGATGGCGATGTCCACCTCTCGGGCGCGCAGTTCGGCGGCGTCCGGCACCCAGGGCAGCCGCATGAAGGTCGGCAGGCCGACGTACGTCGGCAAGTCGAAATCGTCGAAGGTCTCGTACTCGCGGTTCCAGCCGTTCTTGACGGCGAACTCGCTCTGGGGGGCACGCTCGGAACGCTCGGCCACGATGTCCTCCGGGGAGGTGGCTGGTCACACCGGGGCATCACGCCCGGGACCGTTCACCGCCTCGTTCGTGGGCGCCGCCGGTTCGGGTCTCCGTCCAGCGGGGCGCGCCGCGCAGCATGGTACCCGGTCGCAGCGTTCCGGGGAGAGGTGTTGCGGCCGTGCGCCGGCAGAGGGCGCGGCAGAGGGCGCGGCGCAGGCGACCCGGCCGGGGCGGCTCAGGGGCGGTGTGGTCCTACCCGACGAATCGGCGCCTGAACACCACCATGTCGCGCCCGTCGCCCTCGTAGTCCGGGTAGGCCGTCGTGCCGTAGAGCCACCGTGTGCCCGGCCCGTCGTCCACGCGGAAGCCGATCGAGGTGTGGAAGCCGATCGAGACCCGGTTGCCGGCCCAGGTGATCGCCCGGACCTCGTGCACCCCCCGGGCGGCCACGTCGTCGAAGAAGCGCTGGTAGAGCTCGCGGCCGAGCCCTCGCCTCCGGTGGTTCGGGCTGGTCGCGATCATGTGGACGTAGCCGACCGTCAGGTCGTCCGGGCTCACGAAGCCGATCAGGAACCCGGCCAGAGCACCGTCGGCCGTCTCGGCGATCCACGACGTGCCCGTGAAGAACTGCAGCCACAGGCGCGGCAGCAGGTGGGCGAGCTGGCGGCCTCCCCACCAGTGGTTGACGACCGCGACCAGCCTCCGGTGGTCGGCCTCGACCGGCCGCCGAAACACCAGCGGCGCCGTTCCCGGACCCACGCCGCTACGCCCTCCCCTCCTCCCCCCGGAACTCTCGCCAGGCCGCCGCCGAGGTCGCCGGGTCGAGCAGCAGGTCCAGCGCGGTCTGCGCGACGAGCGTCGCCGCCAGCAGCGTCGTCCGGTCTCCGTGCGGGGAGCACGCCGCCTGGAGGAACTCCACCGTGTGGCCCGGCACCGGCGTGTCGCTGATCGCGAGGTCGGGGTGGATGGCCGGCACCGCCCAGGACACATTCGCCATGTCGGTCGAGCCCGAGGTGGGGTCCGGCCCCTGGTCGACGATGCCGTAGGCCTCGCCGTTCTTCACCCACAGGTCGGCGAGGACGCGGTTGTGCTTCATCGTGCTCGCGTAGCCGCTGTACTCGACCGTGACCTCGACGTCGGCCGCCTTCGCCGCCGCCTCGCACAGCGCCGTGAACCGCGGCTTCATCTTGGCGTCGTAGAACTCCTGGTCCGCCGAGCGGATCATGAACCAGGCCTTGGTGCGGCTCGGGATGATGTTGGCGGCCGTGCCGCCCTCCGAGATGACGCCGTGGACGCGGCAGTGCGTCGGCAGCTGCTGGCGCCAGAGGCCCACGCTGACGAACAGGGCGATCATCGCGTCGAGCGCGTTCTTGCCCATCCACGGGTCGCTCGCCGCGTGCGAGGCGACGCCCGTGAACGTGACCACCGCGTCCTCGCTCGCCAGCGGCCGGGTCTCCACGTGGTTGCGGTCGCACGGGTGGTAGAGCAGCGCGGCGTCCACGCCCTCGAACAGCCCGTCCCTGAGCATGATCTCCTTGCCGCTCCCCCGCTCCTCCGCCGGAGTGCCCAGGAAGACCACCTCGCCCGCCCATGCGTCGCGAACCGCGGCCAGGGCAAGCGCCGCGCCCACGCCGGACGCCGCCATCGTGTTGTGGCCGCAGCCGTGGCCGAGGCCGGGCAGCGCGTCGTACTCCGCGAGCACCGCGATCCGCGGCCCGTCCGGTCCCCTGCCGCCCGTCAGACGTCCCCGGACTGCCGTCGCGAGGCTGCCGGGGCCCATCTCAACCGCATAGCCGTGCCGCGAGATGACCTCCGCCACGGAGCCGGACGCGTACCGTTCCTCGAAGGCCGGCTCGGGATTCGCGTGGATGCGGTGCGACAGGTCCAGCAGCTCCTCCCTCGCCGCCTCGATGGCGGCAGCGGCCCGGGCCTTGACGTCCGCGAAGGGCGCGGCGGGGGTGAACGAGGTCAGCGGGGCGGGGTCGGCCATGGGTGGCTCCTAACGCTCGGCGGAGAGGGTGAGCTCCGCCACGACGAAGATGGCGGCGAGGAACAGGACGATCGGGAACTGGAACGCGGCCACCAGCCGCAGGACGACGATGACAGCGCAGAACAGGCCGATCCAGGCACCGCGGCGCACGGCGCGGAACCAGTCGCCGTTGTAGGCGATCCGCCGGTGACGGGCGAAGGCCACCAGCCAGGCCAGCGGCGCAGCGGTCAGGCCGACGGCGAGGCCGATGAGCACCGCCCCCACGTAGCCGCTCGACAGGTCCGCGTACGGGTCCCGGGTGGTGACGACGACCCCAACCAGGGCCCAGGAGACCAGGGCGGCGCCGAGCAGACCGAGGTTGGCCAGGCGGTCGCGAGTCTCCACGCCCCGAGTGTACGTGGGCGCGGCCACCGCCCGGCGGCCTAGGCGTCGAGCGCGGCCACCACGGCCGGCACCTCCGAGATCGACGCGACCACCGCGTCCGCCTCCACCGACTCGTCCCGCTCGCTGCCGGGCAGCGGCGAATCCTCCGGGCGGCTCGCCAGCCAGGCCGCCCGCCAGCCCGCCCGCTTCGCCCCGACGACGTCGGCTGCCCAGTCGTCCCCGACGTGCAGGATCCGGTCCGGCGGCGGGCCGCCGAGCGCTTCCTGGGCGGCCGCGAAGATCGCGGGATGCGGCTTGATGGTCCCCACCCGCTGGCTCACGACGATGGCGGCGAGGTGCGGGGTCCAGCCGTTGGCCTCGCAGTAGCGGTCGATGGTGGCGGCGAGCGGCCAGTTGGACAGGACGGCCACCCGCCGGTCGAGGGCCAGCCGCGCGATGACCTCGCCGGCGCCGGGTGCGGCGGGCAGCGCCGCGACGAACGCCCCCGAGTACACGTCCACGGCCCAGGCCGCCTCGGCCGGGTCGCTCAGCGCCGCCGCGTCGGCGTCGTCCCAGCGGGCGTCCTCGGGCGGGGCCGGCATCCCCCGGAGGCGGGCGAGGATGCGGACGATCCGCTGCGCCATGTCCACCTCGCGGAACTGCGGCACCTCCTCGCGGAACTGCCGGTCGCGCTCCTCGGCCCACACGCCGAGGACGCGGCCGGGGTCGAACGGCCCGAGGCGCTCGGCCATGGCCCGCGCGGTGATCGCGACCACCTCGCGCAGCGCCGTCCCGGGCACGGGCACGAGCGTGTTGCCGAAGTCCAGCGTCACGGCCTCGATCACCGCTCGGCCCCCGCTCCCGCCTCGCTCGCCAGCCGTCCGCGCGCGATCGCCACCGCCTCCGCGTTTCGGTCCGCCAGCAGCCAGCGCCGGCCGAGCCTGGCCGCCGCGACACCGGTCGTCCCGCTCCCCGCGTACGGGTCCAGCACCAGGTCCCCCGGCCGGCTCGACGCGGCCACGATGCGCTCGAGCAGCCGCACCGGCTTCTGCGTGGGGTAGCCGGTCCGCTCGCTCGACCCCGGCGGCACGATCGTCATCCACCACACGTCGGTGGGAAGCTTGCCGCGGGACGCCTTCTCCGGCCCCACCAGCCCGGGTGCCATGTACGGGATCCGGTCGATGGCGTCGCGCTCGAAGATCCACGCGTCGCCCTTGGCGTACCACAGGATCGTGTCGTGCTTGCGCGGCCAGCGGTCGGGCGCGCGGCCGCCGTAGTCGTACGCCCAGACGATCTCGTTGAGGAAGCGGTCCGCACCGAAGATCTCGTCCAGCGCAAGACGCGCGTGGTGGGCGGTGCGCCAGTCCACGTGCAGGTAGAGCGAGCCGTGCGGCGCGAGGGCCCGGTGGACGGCCTCCAACCGCAGCCGCAAGGCCGCGAGGTGCTCGTCCAGCGGCAGCGAGTCCTCGTAGGCCAGGTCGCTCCTGACCTCGTAGGCGGTGGGCTCGCCGCGGAAGCCGGCCCGGCGGCGCTCGCCCGCCCCGAGCCGGATAGACCGCAGCCGTCGCGCCGAGCCCGTGGCGAACGGCGGGTCTGCGTAGGCGAGGTCCACGCACGCGTCCGGC
>JAKAHL010000054.1 GCA_021815005.1 Chloroflexota bacterium | reverse complement strand
GCTCAGGGCGCCGAGGAGGCGACGCCCGCAGCCCGCCGGGCCCGCGCCGCCGCCCAGGTGCGCGCCGTGCTGGTGGAGCGCCTGTGGGCTCGCCTCGCCGCGCCCGCGCTGGCCGGGGCCACCGACGCCGCGCTCGAGGCGGTGGCCCGCCACGACACCGATCCGTACGCCGCCGCGGACGCGCTTCTGGCCGCCCTCGGCCGGGAGGAGACCCGATGAGCATCGACCACGTCTTCGTCGCCGGCGCAGGCCTCATGGGCCACGGCATCGCGCAGGTGCACGCCGCCGTCGGCAAGCAGGTCACCCTGTACGAGCCGGACCTCGCCCGCGCCGTGGCCGGTCGCGACCGCATCGCCGGCAGCCTCGACCGATCGGTGGCCAAGGGACGCCTCGCCGCGGCCGACCGCGACGCCACGCTCGCCCGCCTGACGCCGGCAGACACGCTCGACGGGGCCGCCCGCGCCGACCTCGTGATCGAGGCCGTGTTCGAGGACGAGGCGGTGAAGACCGCGCTCTGGGCCTCGCTCGACGCCATCGCGCCGGCCGGGGCGATCTTCGCGTCCAACACCTCGTCGATCTCGATCGACCGGCTGGCGGCGGCCACCTCCGAGGCGCGCCGCGCGAGGTTCGTCGGGATGCACTTCTTCAGCCCGGTGCCGGTGATGCCGCTCGTGGAGCTGATCCGCGGGGCGGCCACGGACGACGCCACCGAGGCGGCGATCCGCGCCCTGTCGGCCGAGCTGGGCAAGCAGGTCATCGTCAGCGCCGACCGCCCCGGCTTCATCGTGAACCGCGTGCTCATGCCGCTGCTCGCCGAGGCGATGCGCGCCTACGAGGAGGGGACCGGCACGGCGGACGACATCGACACGGGCGCCAGGGTGGGCCTCAACCACCCGATGGGACCCCTGGAGCTGGCGGACTTCATCGGGCTCGACGTGTGCCTGGGGATCATGAGGGTGCTCCACGAAGGCCTCGGCGGGCCGCAGTTCGAGCCGCCGCAGGTGCTGGTGGACCTCGTGGCGGACGGTCACCTGGGCCAGAAGACGGGCCGCGGCTTCCACTCGTATCCGCGCTGACCGGGCGCCGACGCGGCGACCGCCGAACGGCGCGGCGACGGCGACTCGCGGCCGGGGCCCGCGCCGCCCGAGGAGGTCCCTACCCGCCGAGGGCGGACCGGACGAGGGCCACCAGCCGAGCCTGGTCGAAGGGCTTCGACAGGACGGGAACGCCCGTCCGCTCGGCGAACGCGATGACGTCCCCGGTGCCCGCGTCCCCAGAGGTCAGGATGAACCTCGCGGCGAGGGCGGGATCGATGGTCACGGCCGCCTCGTAGAGCTCCACCCCGCTCAGGTCGGGCATGCGATGGTCCGCGATCACCATGGCGACTCGCTGGCGCCCGAGGATCTCGACGGCCTCGCGGCCCCCATGCGCCTCGACCGCGCGCAGCCCAGCCCGCTCCATGTACCGGACCATGAGGCCGCGGACGAGGGGCTCGTCGTCGCACACGAGCACCAGCGGGCGCTCGGGAACCGCCGACTCGGCCGCCGCCGGGGTCTCGGCCGGGGAGGGGGCCGGTTCCGGGTCCGGCGCGGCCAGGACGGCGCCCACCACCGGCAGGTCCACCACGATCCGGTTGCCGGCCGCCACGGGCTCCAGCGAGATGCGGCCGCCGAACCGCGCGACGATGGCCCGGGCCACCGCGAGGTCTCGCCCCGATCGGGCGGCGCCGCCGGCGAACAGCGCGGCGCGCTCGGGCTCCGAAACGGTCGGCGCGCCGTCCTCGATAGCCAGGCGGACCCGGCGCCCGCCCGCGTCGTCCCGGGCGCTCCCCGAGATCAGCAACCGACCGTGGACCTCGGGCGCGCCCGGACCCCAGGCCACGCCCTGCGCCTCGAGGGCGTTGAGCGCGAGCGCCATGAGCGCCTGGCGCAGCAGCGAGGCGTCCGCCTCGACCTCTGGCAGCTCGTCCGACACGCTCACGCGCGTGGTCATGTTGGTGGTCGCGTGGCGAAGCAGGTCCATGACGCCGCGGACGATGGGGCCGACCGAGACGGCCTCGACGCGCAGCGGCCGCCGCCGGGCGTACTCGAGCAGGCCCTTCACGATGGCGAGCGTCCGCTGGGCGCTGTCCTCGAGGCCCCCGGCCAGCGAACGGAGGTCGTCCGGCACGCCGGGCTCGTCGGCAAGCATCCCGGCCAGGCCCACGATCGCCCCCAGCGGGTTGGAGAGGTCATGCGTGATGCCGCCGGCGATCCGCCCGACGGTGTCCTCGCGCTGGAGCGCCAGGTCGTCGGGGCCGATGCCCGCCGGGCCCAGCGAGCACACGAGCAGGGCCCCGTCGATGTCGCCGGCGAGCGAGATCCGGCGCACGCTCGACCACCACGGCCGGAGGGCCTCCTCAGGGCGCCGTCCCACAGCCGCGGGGCCGAGCCCCAGCCGTGCCGCGGCCGCGTCGTTCCAGGCGGCGATCCGGCCCTCGCCACCCACCAGGACGGCTGGCTCCGCGATGGCTGCGAGCAGGCTGGCCGCCCTGCGGTCGGCTCCCGGTTCAGCGGACACGATCTGGACACCCCTCGATGCGCGACGGCATCCCGAATCCTAGCGAGACGCCGGCGGGCGCGCATCGGGTCGCGGTGTACAGTCGGCCGATGGAAGAGCTCGCTGGCCCCGACGGCAAGGTCTATCTGGTCGCAGCCGCCCGCACGCCGATCGGCAAGTTCGGCGGGGCGCTCGCGGGGGTGCCCGCGGTGGACCTCGGCGCCACCGCCATCCGCGCCGCCGTGGAGCGGTCGGGGCTGCCGGGGGACGCGGAGGTGGCCGAGGCGATCATGGGCCAGGTGCTCCAGGCGGGCGTCGGCCAGGCCCCGGCTCGCCAGGCTGCCCTCCGCGCCGGGCTCGCCGAGACGGTGCCCGCCACCACCGTCAACCGCGTCTGCGGCTCGGGCCTCAAGGCGATCATGTACGCCGCCGCGGGCGTCAAGGCGGGCGACGGCGACGTCTACGTGGCCGGCGGCATGGAGTCCATGAACCAGGCCCCGTTCCTGCTGGGCAAGGCCCGCTTCGGCTACCGGCTGGGGCAGGGGACCGTGGACGACGCCGCCGTCCGCGACGGGCTGTGGTGCGCGGTCGAGGACTGCCACATGGGCACCCACGCCGAGCGCGTGGCGATCCGGGCGGGCGTCTCGCGGGCGGACCAGGACGCGTTCGCGCTCGAGAGCCACCGCCGGGCGGTCGCGGCCATGGACGCGGGCCGCTTCGACGAGGAGCTGGCACCGGTCACGATCCGCGACGCGAAGGGCCGCGAGACGGTGGTGGCCGGGGACGAGGGCCCGCGGCGCGACACCACCGCCGAGGCGCTCGCGAGGCTGCCGGCGGTGTTCCCGCTGCCAGGGGGCGAGGACCGCGGCGACGCGACGCAGGGGACGGTGACCGCCGGCAACGCGCCTGGCATCACCGACGGCGCGGCCGCCACCGTGGTCGCCTCGGAGCGCGCCGTCGAGCGGTACGGGCTGCGGCCCCTCGCGCGGATCGTCGGCTACGCGCAGGCGGAGATCGCCCCGAAGTGGCTGTTCCTCGCCCCCATCGAGGGCGTGCGGGCGCTCGAGCGCCGGACGGGGCTCGCCCCGTCGGACTACGACCTCATCGAGGTCAACGAGGCGTTCGCGGCGCAGGTCCTGGCCGACGGCCGGGAGCTCGGCTTCGACTGGGCCAGGGTGAACGTCAACGGCGGGGCGATCGCGCTCGGGCACCCCATCGGCGCATCCGGCGCGCGTGTGGTGGCGACGCTGCTCCACGAGCTCCGCCGCCGGCGCGGGCGCTATGGCCTGGCCACGCTCTGCCTGGGCGGCGGCGGCTCGGTCGCGATGGCCTTCGAGCGGGTGTAGCGCCCGCTCGCGGCCCGAGGCCGTACGCCATTCCGCCCCGGCCGCCACACCGCCACGGGCGGTGGCCCCGCCGGCAGGGAACTCGCCGGCCCCCATCGGGCCAGGGGCGCCCACCGGGCGATCCCGGCCGCAACCCCACGCGCACACATGCCGCGCGCCGGGTGTCGTCCTGTTGCGTGGCAGGCACCGGGCCGCCCCTCGGCCGGGGCCACGAGCCCCGCGCTCGCGTCGCGAGGCTGCCCGGCGGGCTGCAGCGCGACCTCGATGCCGCGGGATGTGTGCCCGGCGGGTTGTGCCCGGCCGCCGCGGGGCGGCGCCGAGGTCGGACATGCCGGGATCGAGGAAGCCGTCGCGGGGTGAGCGCAACCCGGACGGGCGAGGGCAGCCCAGGACGGGCGAGCGCAACCCGGAACCTCCGTTTGACGCGGCCCCGGCGCGCATCCGACGATCGGCGCGTCGTCACCCACCGGAGGTCCATCGTGCCCGAGCCCGCCACGCACCAGCTGTTCATCGCCGGCCGCTGGGTGGACGGCGTGTCCGGCCAGACGTTCGACAGCGTCAACCCGGCGGACACGCGCGATGTGGTCGGCCGCTTCCAGGCGGGCGGCGCCGCCGATGTCGCGATGGCGGTCGCGGCGGCGGGCGAGGCGTCGAAGGGCTGGAGGGCGACGCCCGCCCCCAAGCGCGGCGAGGTCCTCTATCGCTTCGCGGCCCTCATGGCCGAGCACAAGGAGCGCCTGGCCCGGGCGATGACACGCGAGATGGGGAAGGTCCTCGCCGAGGCGCGCGGTGACGTCCAGGAGGGCATCGACATCGCGTTCCTCATGGCGGGCGAGGGTCGCCGCCTGTTCGGCGACACGGTGCCGTCGGAGCTGCCGGACAAGTGGGCCATGAGCGTCCGCCAGCCGCTCGGGATCGCCGGCATCGTCACGCCCTGGAACTTCCCGATCGCGATCCCGTGCTGGAAGATGATGCCCGCGCTGGTCAGCGGCAACACCGTCGTGTTCAAGCCCGCGTCGGACGCGCCCCACGTGGCCACGCTCCTCGTGGAGCTCATGGAGGAGGCGGGCTTCCCGGCGGGCACCGTCAACCTGGTCACGGGCTCGGGCGGCGAGGCGGGCGACGCCATCGTGGACAACCCCGACGTGGCGGTGATCTCGTTCACCGGCTCGTCCGCCACCGGCCGGAGCATCGCCGAGCGCGCCGGACGGCGCCTCAAGCGCCTGTCGCTCGAGCTCGGGGGCAAGAACGCGGTGGTCGTGATGCGCGACGCGGACCTCGACCTCGCCGTGGACGGGATCCTGTGGTCGGCGTTCGGCACCACGGGCCAGCGCTGCACCGCCTGCTCGCGAGTCATCGCGGACCGGCCCATCGCCGACGAGCTTGTCCGGCGCCTGGCCGAGCGGGCCGAGCGGCTGCGGATCGGGTCGGGCCTGGACGAGTCGGTCGAGGTAGGCCCGCTCGTCAACGCCCCCGCGGCGACAAAGGTCGAGTCGTACGTGGCGATCGGCCGGGGCGAGGGCGAGCTGGTCTGCGGCGGCGAGCGCGAGACCGCGGGCGAGCTGGCCCACGGGCACTTCTACCAGCCCACGATCTTCACCGGCGTCGGCCCGATGGCGCGCATCGCGCAGGAGGAGATCTTCGGGCCGGTGCTGTCGGTCATCCCGGCAGACGGCTACGCCGAGGCGATGGCGGCCGCGAACGGGACCCGCTACGGCCTGTCCGCGTCCATCTTCACCCAGAGCGTGAACACGGCCTTCCGCGCGATGCGCGACTTCGAGGCGGGCCTCGTGTACGTCAACGCGGGCACGACGGGCGCCGAGACGCACCTGCCGTTCGGCGGCTGGAAGGACACCGGCAACGGCCACCGAGAGGCGGGCCACGTGGCGCTCGACACGTTCACCGAGTGGAAGGCGGTCTACGTGGACTTCAGCGGCCGGCTCCAGCGCGCCCAGATCGACAACCAGCCGAGCTGACGTCGGCGGCGGGGGCCCCGCTCGCGGCAGGGCGGCACCGGGCATCGCGCGAAGCGCCCAACATGCGCTATCCTCTCGGCCGGTTCTGGGCCCGTAGCTCAACGGTAGAGCGGGGGACTCTTAATCCCTAGGTTCAGGGTTCGAATCCCTGCGGGCTCACCAGACTCCACGCACGCGACGCAGCCCCTCCGGTCCTGCCGGAGGGGTTTTCGTTGCCGGGCGTCGGTGGGCCGCAGGCCGGCGGCGGGCCGGACCAGACGGGCGCCTCAGGGGTTTCCCCCAGGCGTCTGTACCCGGCGGCAGGTCCCATCGCCCCAACCGGCCCGCGTTCCGGGGCCCATGGCACCCGCGGGCTGGGCCCTTGGCACCGGGCCGCGGCGACCATCGGGTCTGAGCCCACCGGCCCCCACGGACGACGATGGGGACCGGCGTCCCGGCCGTAGTGCCGCTGTCGCCCCCGGATCCCCGGCGGCCAGCGGTGCCTGGATGGGCGAGGTCAACCGATGCAGGACGACGGGCTGTACGCCGCGCTCGTGCGACGGGGGATGACCCGCCGGTCCTTCCTCCAGTTCTCGGCCGCGATGGCTGCCGCCCTGGCCCTTCCCGCTGCCTACGCGCCGCGCATCGCCGCCGCCGTCGAGGCGAGCAAGCGCCTGCCGGTGGTCTGGATCCGTGGCCAGGCCTGCGGCGGGGACACCGAGGCGCTGCTCCGCTCCGCCAGCCCGGACACGGTTGCGCTGTTCCTGGACGTGCTCGACATCCGGTACCACGACGCATTCCTCGGCGTCTCGGGAGGGGACGCCCAGCTCGCCCTGACGAGCGCGATGGACCTGTTCCCCAACGGCTACCTGGCGGTGGTGGAGGGCTCCGTTCCCGACCGCGCGTCCGGCGGCTATTGCCTCCTTGGCGGCCGTCCTGCGGCGGACGTGGTCCGGGACGTCGCCGCGGGCGCCGTCGCGACGATCGCGGTGGGCTCCTGCGCCTGCGACGGAGGGGCGCCCGCGGCTGGCGACAACTCGACGCAGGCCCGGGGGGTCAAGGGCCTCGTCGGCGGCACGCCGTACATGGCGCTGCCGGGCTGCCCGGTGAACCCGGTCAACCTGGCGTCGGTGCTTGTGCACTACATCACGTTCAACCAGCTTCCCCCGGCAGACCTCGCCGGGCGGCCGCTCTCCGCCTACGGCGACCTCATCCACAACCAGTGCGAGCGGCGGCCCCACTTCGAGTTCGGCGAGTTCGCCCTCGAGTGGGGCGACGAGGGTGCCCAGAAGGGCTGGTGCCTGTACAAGCTGGGCTGCAAGGGCCCGGAGACCATGGGCAACTGCCCGACTGTCCGGTACGGCGAGCAGGTCAGCTGGAACGTCCACGCGGGCCACGGCTGCGTCGGCTGCATGACGCCCAGTTTCTGGAACGAGATGGGGCCCGCCTACCGACGACTCCCGTCGCCCGTTCCCTTCCTCCCCAACCTGACCGTGGACATGGTGGGCGGCGCCCTGCTCGGCGGGATCGCGGGCGTGACCGGAGTGCATGCCGTCGGCATGGGTGCCCGGTTCAAGCGGCGGCGCATGATCGCCGCGCGCGAGCGGGCCAGCGTCGCGGCTGGCGGGCCGGGCAGCCCGTCGACTGAGGCCGGGGCGCAAGCCTCCACCGCGCCTGTCGTCGTTCCGGGACCGCTGCCGACGCCGGCGCCCGGCGTCGCCGAGCCAGCCCCCGCGCCCATTCCGGAACCGCTGCCGGCCCCGTCGCCCGGCATCGCCCAGCCGGCGCCCGCCGCTCCGCCGCCGCCGCCGACGCCGGAGCCCACCGCTGACGCGGCGGCCGGCATCACCCCCGGCTCCGACACGGAGGAGGGCTGACGTGGCCAGGATCGTCATCGACCCCGTCACCCGCGTGGGCGGGAGCCTCCGTCTCGAGCTCGCGCTGGACGGCGACAGCATCGCGGACGCGTGGGTGTCCGGCCTGGTGTTCCGGGGCCTCGAGACCGGGCTGCGAGGGCGCGATCCGCGTGACGCGTGGCTGCTCGCGCAGCGCGTCTGCGGCACCTGCAGCGGCGTCCACGGGGTGGCGTCGGTGCGCGCGGTGGAGAACGCGCTGGGGATCAAGATCCCGGTCAACGCCCGGATCATCCGGAACCTCCTGGCGGGCACCATGCTGGTCCGCGACCACGTCATGGACTTCTACCTCTCGCAGCTCGCCGACTGGGCCGACATCAAGTCGGCAACCACCGCTGACCCGGCGGCCACGGCCGCCCTCGCGGCGACCCAGGCGCAGCGCCCCGGCGCGGCTGCGGCCGACTTCGCCAAGGTGCGTGACCGCATCGCGGCCGAGCTCGGCAGCGGACACCCGGGGGTGCTCGGCAACGGCTGGTGGGGGCACCCGGCGTACCGGCTGTCGCCCGAGCAGAACCTGCTGCTGGTTGCCCACATGCTCGAGGCCATCGACTGGCAGCGCGAATTCGTGCGCGTCCAGGCGCTGTTCGGCGGCAAGGACCCGCACCCGCAGACGTTCCTGGTGGGTGGCATGGCGCTGGTGCCGCCCTGGGGCGGACCGGCCGGCTCAACCCGCCGGGACCACCCGCAGGTTCCCGATGCCAACGCTCCCGCGGCGCTCAGCGCGGATGGGTTCGGGCTGGCCGTGGACCTGATGGCGACGGCGCGCGATTTCGTGGCCCAGGTCTTCGTGCCCGACGTGGCGCTGATCGCGGCGGCCTACCCGGACTTCGTCGGGGTGGGCGCGGGTCCCGGCGGCTACCTGTCGGCCGGGGAGTACCCGAGGGGCCCGGTGGACAGGCCCGACCTGCTCCTCCCGACGGGCCGTCTCGACGCGGGCAACCTCGAGGCGAGCCAGAGCGTGAGCGACGCGGAGTTCGGGGAGTCCGTCGTCAGCTCCTGGTACCGCTACTCGGGCGGCAGCGACGTGCTGCTCGGGGGCGACCGCGGCCAGACCACGCCTGCCTGGCCGGGTCTGGCGCTCCCCCTGCAGTCGCTGGAAGGGGAGAGCGCGTACTCGTGGGTGAAGTCGCCGCGTTACCGCGGCGTCCCGATGGAGGTAGGACCGCTGGCCCGCGTGTTCGTGGGACTCGCCAACGGCCAGGCCGACGTCGCGGCGGCGGTGGCAGCACGCCTCGCCCCCCTGAAGCAGCCGGTGGGCAGCCTCGCAGGCGTGGTGGGCCGCATCCTCGCGCGCTCGGCCGAGGCGGAGATCTTGATCGGGCACCTGGGGGCCTGGCTGGCGGACCTGCGCACCAACCTCGGCACCGGCGACGTGTCCGTCGCCGACATCTCGTTCTGGGACCCGGCGTCGTGGCCGTCCGAGGCGCAGGGCTTCTCGCTGGGCGAGGGGCCGCGCGGCACCGTCGCCCACTGGGTCACCATCCGGGACAAGGTCGTCAGCGACTACCAGGTCATCGACGCGTCGACCTGGAACCTGTCGCCGCGAGACGCCACGGGCCTGCGCGGGCCGGTCGAGGCGGCGCTGGTCGGCATCGCCGTGGCGGATCCCGCCCGTCCGCTCGAGGCGCTGCGCGTCGTCCACTCGTTCGCTCCGTGCGCCGGCTGCGCGGCCCAC
>JAKAHL010000053.1 GCA_021815005.1 Chloroflexota bacterium | reverse complement strand
GATCGCGGGGATGTCCGGGATCTGGATCGACCCCCGTGCGTCGTAGCCGGCCGCCACGTACGGGTGGCCCACCACGATCCGGAACACGTCCGCGCGGCCGACCTGCGTGGCCGCGCCGATCCAGTCCGCGATGAACGAGGGGTCGATGTTCGTCCGCACCGTCTGGCCGAGCGACGCCAGGAACTGGGCCGGGTCGTTGAGCAGGCCGCCGCGGACGATCCGATCGCGCAGGGCGCCGATGATCTCCTGCTGGCGCGCCGCGCGCGTGAAGTCGCTCTCGCCCGCTGCCTTGCGCACCCGCGCGTAGGCGAGCGCCTGGTCGCCGTTCATGTGCCACCAGCCCGGCGAGATCTGGAATCCGTCGACCCCGTACTCCTTGTAGCGACCGTCGCAGAAGGCGCTGGTCACCCTGATGTTGATCCCGCCAACGGAGTCCACCAGCCGGGCGAAGCCGCCCAGGTTGACCTCGGCCCACAGATCGATCTTGATCCCGAGGAGCGTGCCGATCGCCGCGGCCAGCACCGATTCGCCGTCCTTGGCGCCGGGGAAGCTGTCCGCGTGCATCGAGGCGTAGGCGACGAGGCTGTTGATCTTGGGCCTGAAGACGCGTCCGTCGGGGAGCGGCACGTCCACCGTGTCGCGCGCGATCGAGGCCATGGACACCGTCTTGGCCACCGGGTCGAGCGAGGCCACGATCAGCGAATCGGTCAGGAACGTGGTGCGGCCGACGCCGGCGTCCACCCCGATAAGCAGCACGTTCACGCGCGTCACGGCCTCGGATGGCGAGGGGGCCGGAGCTGCGGATGGCGGGCCGCTCGCGGCGCCCGCCGAGGACGAGGCGGCGCCCGTGCCGAACTCCGGGTCGTTGGAGGCAACGGGCGGCGGCGTCGCATTCGGCACCCACGCACCGCCCTCGCTGACGGGCGCGAAGACCGAGGCTGCCGCGTCGCGCGCGTCAGCGGTGAGGCCCGCGGCGACGAGTTGCGGCGCCGCCACGATCGCGACGGCCACCGCCGCCGCGACGAGGGTCGGGGCCGTGCGCCGGACGGGCGCGAGCACCAGGACCGCCCCCACCGCGAACAGCCGCCAGGCCAGGAGCAGCACCTCGACGCCGAGCAGCGCCGTGAGCACGGCCGGGTCCACCAGGCGAGCCGCCAGCGAGGTGCCACCGGTGACGAGCGCGAGCAGGGCGACCGCGAGCAGCGGCACGAGGACGGGCAGCGCCAGCAGCGCCGCCCAGCCCCGCCGGCCACGGAGCAGGTGGGGGAGCCCGGGGAAGACCGCGGCGAGGACAAGCAGGATCGCGGGGGACGTGAGCCGATGCCCGGCGGGAGGCCCGTGCCGGTGCCCGGCCGGCGACGGGGCGCCGGCACGAGGCGTCGCGGTCCCGGCGCGCGGGTCCGGCTCGTTCTCCGTGCGGATGGCGGGCGGCACGTCGGGCCTGGGTTCGGTCATTGGCCCAGCATACGGGCCGCTCCCGCCTACCGGAGGCGCGCGGCCGCGGCC
Source organism: Chloroflexota bacterium (assembly GCA_021815005.1). GTDB lineage: Bacteria > Chloroflexota > Limnocylindria > Limnocylindrales > CSP1-4 > CAIXZV01. The sequence continues at coordinate 7,938 of JAKAHL010000053.1, read as the reverse complement.
TCGTCCAGCAGCCAGGTCGCGTTGCCGGCGAGCGTCGTCCGCACGGGGAGCTCCCGCGGGTCGCCGCCAGCCCAGGCTCGCGCAAGCACGTCGGCCTTGGCGGCCCCGGACGTCACCACCAGCACCGACCGGGCGGCGGCGACCAGCCGGGGATGGAGCGTGACGCGCGGGACGTGCGGCTCCACGTGCGTCGGCGCGGGGACGGCCTCGACCCAGGCGGGCGACGCGAAGACGGCCGAGCCCGGGAACACCGACAGCACGTGCCCGTCCGGGCCGACGCCCAGGACTACCAGGTCGAACACCGGCAGGCCGTCCGGCCCGGTGGCGGGCCCGGCCGCGCGAACCTCCGCCTCGTACGCCACGGCGGCGTCGGACGGCCCGCCGCCGCCCGCGAGCACCGCGCCCACGCGGATGGGGTGGACGCAGGCGTCGGGGATCGCCAGGCCGGCCTCGCGATCGCGCAGGACGGCGTCGAACGGCGTGACGTTGGACAGCGGGTCGCCCGCCGGCACGAAGCGGTCGTCGCCCCACCAGGTCTGGACGCGCGACCAGTCCAGGCGATCGCGGAGCGGGGCCGCCCGCAGGGCGCGGTAGATGCCCGGCGCGGACGAGCCGCCGGTGGTGCACCAGTGCGCCACGCCCCGCGCGGCGACCGCCGCCGCCAGCCGGTCCACGATGAGGGCCGCGGCGGCGGCCGAGACGTCCTCGGGCGTCGCGACGATCGCGAGGGCCGGTCGGGCGGGCGCGGGGCCCGTCGTGACGATGGGCTCGGGTTCGGACATCGCGGCGTCTCCGTGGGCAGCGGCCGGCTGGCCGCCGAGTCAGTCGGCGATGGGTGCGGGCAGGTCATCGGCCCCCGCGAGCCGGGCGGCCATGCGGATCGCGCCTTGGCCCACGGGGTCGCGGCTGCTGCCCTCGAGCGCCTCGGCGAGCAGGTCGATGTCGCCCCGGCGCGGTGCCTTGAACGTGCGGTCGAGGGCCTCCACGCCGTCGAGCCAGGCGTGGACGTGGACGTTCTCCGCCTCCGCGGTGACGTCCGCCCGGAGCTCGGAGCCGCGTCGCTCGGCCAGGATCTCGACCCGCAGCGTGGTCCCTGCCGGGGCGCTGGAGGCGACCGGCCGGATGACCACGCCCACCTCGCCCGAGCGCGGGTCGCGCAGCCTGGCCGCGAGTCCCCGGTGGAGCGGGGGCTTCTCGCCGGGACGCAGCCGCGGGGCGGGGCCCCGGGTGGCGACGGGCGCCAGGGGGGCGTCCACCCGCATGCCCAGCCGCGACGCGAGCCAGGCGACGTGGTACAGGGGCTTCACGATGTTGGTGGTCCCCGGCGCCCCCGTCTCGTCCCGGGTTCCGTACGTGACCGAGACGCGTCGGATGTAGGCGAGATAGGGGGCGAAGTCAGGCAGGTCGAACAGGGTGGCGATCGCCTCCCGCCAGCGCGACTGCCGCACGAAGCCGAAGTCGCGGACCGAGAGGCGCGGGTAGCGCCCGTACAGCGCGGCCAGCTGGCGCACGCGGCTCAGGCCGTCCGACCGCCAGGTCGAGCCGTCCACCACCAGCCGGTCCGACGCCGCGAGGAGCTCCTCGGCGGGGTCGCTCCCCAGCGGCGGCTCACCGGGCCACCAGGTGGTCACCGGCAGGTCGTGGACCAGCAGCGGCGTCACGAGCGCCCCGAGATGGCGGCCCGTCTCGCCGCCGGCCGTCAGGTAGACCAGCTCCGAACACGACTCGGACGCGTCCGGCCGGGGCAGCATGCAGTGCGCCTGGACGCGGCCGTCGAGCCAGGGCGGGCCGTCCGGATCGGTCTGGAGCACGATCAGCGTGCGCGAGGGGTGGCGTCCCGTCAGGCGCCGGATCGTCTCGGCGGCCCGCTCACCGGTCTCCGGCTCGCCTGCCACCACCACCAGGTTCATCACGCTCGTCCGGGCCGACGCACCGTGGGTGGGGCTCTCCGGCCGGACCCCGGCCTCTGCCGGCGTGGGCGCCCAGATCCGGCTGAGCTCCTTCTCGACGTCGTCGATCGTGATCGCGCGCGATGACCAGCGCAGCCGGGGCTCACCCGGGCGCAGCGGTCCGGCGGACTCGACGCGCCCGCCGGTCGGGTGGCCGGCCGTGGGCGCCGGGCCGCCGGTCGCGGGGGTGTCCGCGGGCGCTCCCTGTCGCGTTCCCGCGCGCCTCAGATCCGCCGCCACCGTCGTCCCTCGCGCGCGACGATGTCGTCGGCCGCCTCGGGCCCCCAGGTCCCGGCCTCGTAGCTCGGGAAGGCCGGCGCCGGCTCCTCGGCCCAGGTCGAGATCACCGGGTCCACGATGGACCAGGCCTGCTCCACCTCGTCCGCCCGGGTGAACAGCGAGGCGTCGCCGAGCAGCGCGTCGAGGATGAGCGTCTCGTAGGCGTCGGGCGAGTCGGTCTGGAACGCCGAGCCGTACGTGAAGTCCATCGTGACGTTGCGGACGTCGATGCCCAGGCCCGGGACCTTGGCGCCGAAGCGCAGCATGATCCCCTCGTCGGGCTGGATCCGCATCGCCAGCAGGTTGGGCTCCGGGTCGCTGGCGGAGTCCCGGAACAGCTGGTGCGGGACCTCCTTGAACTGGATCGCGATCTCGGTCGCGCGCTTGGGCAGGCGCTTGCCCACCCGCAGGTAGAACGGGATCCCGGACCAGCGCCAGTCGTCGATGGTCAGGCGGGCGGCGATGAAGGTCTCGGTCTCCGACGCCGGGTCCACGTTGGGCTCCTCGCGGTAGCCCACGACCGGCTTGCCCGACACCCAGCCCGGCCCGTACTGCCCGCGGACGACGTCGCGCCGCACCTGGTCCGGCGTCAGCTGGCCGACCGCGCGGATGACCTTGACCTTCTCGTCGCGCAGCGCGTCGGCGTCGAAGTTCGTGGGCGGCTCCATCGCGACCAGGCTGAGCAGCTGGAGCAGGTGGTTCTGGAGGAAGTCGCGGCTGGCACCGGTCTCCTCGTAGAACGCGCCGCGCCCCTCGATGCCGATCGACTCCGCCACGGTGATCTGCACGTGGTCGATGTGGCGGCGGTTCCAGATGGGCTCGAAGATGCCGTTGCCGAAGCGGAAGACCAGCAGGTTGCGGACCGTCTCCTTGCCCAGGTAGTGGTCGATGCGGTAGACCTGCCGCTCCCGGAAGACCTTGGCCACCTCGCGGTTGAGCCGGACGGCAGACTCCAGATCGCGGCCGAACGGCTTCTCGATGACCACGCGTCGCCAGCCGCCGTCGTGATGCTCGTGGTCAAGGCCCGCCCGGCCCAGCTGGGCCACGATCTCGGCGAAGGCCGAGGCCTGGGTGGCCAGATAGTAGAGGCGGTTGCCGCGCGTGCCGTGGGCGAGGTCGATGTCGTCGAGGCGCTCGGCGAGCGCGGTGTACATGGCGGGGTCGCTGAAGTCGCCCTGGTGGTAGACGATCCGGCCGGCTAGGTCGTCCCAGGCCTCCCGGTCCACCGGCAGGACTCGCGAGAACTTGTCGAGGCTGGCCTTGAGGTCCGAGCGAAAGGCCTCGTCGTCGTACGGTCGGCGGCCCACGCACACGATCGTGAACTCGTGCGGGAGCAGGTGCGTCCGCCACAGCTGGAACACCGCGGGCACCACCTTGCGGTGGGCGAGATCCCCGGTGGCGCCGAACAGCACGAAGATGTGCGGGTCCGGCATCCGCTCCAGGCGCAGGCCCTCGCGGAGCGGGTTCTCACCGGACTTCTCGGGCTTGGCCCGCCGGCGCGCCTCCGTGGCCAGGCGCAGGTCGCGCATGGTGTGGGGAGCGTCCCGCTTCGGGGCGACGGGGGCAGGCGCATCCGGGATGGGTGCCGCGCGCTCGGGCGCCACCGCGGCGCCGGCGGACTTGGTGCGCGCCACGGCTACGCGACCTGGACCTGACGATAGGGAATCACGGCGCAACTCCGGGTTGGGCGGCCCACTGGCCTTCTGGCTCCGGCTAGAGCATAGGCCCGCGGACCGATCCGGGCGAGGAGGCCGGGCTGGGTCGGCGGACGGCGAGGCGTGTCGGAAGGCGGCCGCGCTGACCCTCGCCCCGGCTAGGGCGTCACGCCGCCCATCGATTCGGCCTCGATCGCGAGCACCTTGTCCAGCCGCCGGCGGTGACGGGCCTGGCCGCTGAACTCGGCGGCGAGGAACGCCAGCGAGCACTCGACCGCGGGCTCCACGCCGATCACCCGGGCGCCCAGCGTGAGCACGTTCATGTCGTCGTGCTCCACGCCCTGGTGCGCCGAGTACGTGTCATGGCAGATCGCCGCCCGGACGCCGCGCAGCTTGTTGGCGGCGACCGAGGCGCCCACGCCCGAGCCGCAGATCAGGATGCCGCGGTCGCCGCGCCCGTCCTGGACGGCACGGCCCAGCGCCTGGGCGAAGTCCGGGTAGTCGTCCTGCGGGTCGGACCCGTCGCCGCCGAGGTCGATCAGCTCGTGGGCGTCGCCCACGGCGGCCCGGAGCTTCGCGATCAGCTCGGCCTTGAACGCCGCCCCGGCGTGGTCGGCCGCGAACACGATGCGCACCGCACGATCCTCCTGCTGCCGGCGCCGCTGGCGCCTCGGCCTCGTCCGGCCGTCTCAGCCGTGGTGGTGGGCGGGCTCGCCGGGCACGGGCCCGCGCACGCCCACGCGCCCGCGCAGCCCCTCGCGCACGACGCGCCGCCCGATCGAGGCCACGTTGTCCGCCGTGAACCCGAACGCCTTGGCGATGGTGCCGGCCGGCGCGCTGGCGCCGAAGCGGTCGAGGCCGAGGATCGCGCCCTCGTCGCCCGCATAGCGCTCCCAGCCCAGCGACACGCCGGACTCCACGGCCACGCGCCGGCGTGCGCTCGTCGGCAGCACCGACTCGCGGTAGGCGGCGTCCTGGGCGTCGAAGCGCTCCCAGCACGGCAGGCTCACGACGCGGGTCGGGATGCCCTCCGCCTCCAGGGTCTCCGCGGCCGCGTGGCACAGCGCCAGCTCCGAGCCGGTGCCGATGAGGATGAGCCCGGGCGCCCCGCCCGACGCCTCGCGCAGGACGTACCCGCCGCGGCGGACGCCCTCGCGCGCGTGCTCCTTGGTGCCCGGGAGCGTGGGCAGCTTCTGGCGGGTCAGGGAGAGCGCCACGGGGCCCGACCCCGCCCCCGCGAGCGAGGGCCGCTCCACCGCGAGCGCCCACGCGGCCGCCGCCTCGTTGCCGTCGCCCGGCCGGACGAACCACAGGTTCGGGATGGCGCGCAGCGCCGCGTAGTGCTCGACCGGCTGGTGCGTGGGGCCGTCCTCGCCCACGCCGATGGAGTCGTGGGTCCAGACGTAGACGGTGTGCAGGCCCGCCAGGGCCGCGATGCGGACGGCGCCGCGCATGTAGTCGCTGAAGGTGAGGAACGTGCCGACGTAGGGGATGAGGCCGCCGTGGTAGGCGATGCCGTTGGCGATGGCGCCCATGGCGTGCTCGCGGACGCCGAACCGCAGGTTCCGGCCGGGGCTGTCGGCCTCGAAGTGGTCCTTCCCTTCGGCCTTGACATCGGTCAGGTTGGACTCCGACAGGTCGGCCGAGCCGCCGAACAGCTCGGGCAGCGCCGCGGCCAGCGCCTGGATGGCGTCCTGGCTCGCGTTCCGGGTGGCCACCTCGGAGCCGGTCTCCCAGGCGGGGAGCGTGGCGTCCCAGCCGGACGGCAGGCGCCCGGCGATCCGGCGCCGGAGCTCGGCGGCCTGCGCCGGGTAGTCCGCCGCGTAGGCGTCGAGGCGGGCGTTCCAGGCGGCGACGCGGACCTCGCCCTCGCCCACCGCGGCGCGGAACAGCGCCAGCGCCTCGTCGGGGACGAAGAACGTCCGGTCCGGGTCCCAGCCGTAGGCCTGCTTGGTGAGGCGCACCTCCTCCGGGCCGAGCGGCGCGCCGTGGGCCTTCTGGCTGTCCTGCTTGTTGGGGCTGCCGAAGCCGATGTGCGTTCGGACCGCGATCAGCGACGGGCGCGGGTCGGCCTTGGCAGCGTCGATGGCCGCGCTGATCGCGCCCACGTCGGTGCCGTCCCCGACCCGCTGGGTGTGCCAGCCGTAGGCGTCGTAGCGGGCGACGACGTCCTCGCTGAACGCGATCGCGGTGGGCCCGTCGAGCTGGATGTGGTTGTCGTCGTAGAGCACCACCAGCTTGCCCAGCCGAAGGTGCCCGGCCAGGCTGGACGCCTCGGAGGTGATGCCCTCCTGGAGGTCGCCGTCCGAGCAGATCGCGTAGGTGTGGTGGTCCACGACGGCGTGGCCGGGGCGGTTGAACTCGGCTGCCAGCCGGCGCTCGGCGATGGCCATGCCCACGGCGTTGGAGAGGCCCTGGCCGAGCGGGCCGGTCGTGGCCTCGACGCCCGCGGTCACGCCGTACTCGGGGTGGCCCGGCGTCACGGAGCCCCACTGGCGGAACGACTTGAGGTCGTCGAGCGTGACCGCGTAGCCGGTGAGGTGGAGCAGCGAGTAGAGGAGCATCGAGGCGTGGCCGGGCGACAGCACGAAGCGGTCGCGATCCGGCCAGTCGGGATGCGCGGGGGCGTGGCGGAGGTGGCGGGTCCAGAGCGCGAAGGCCATCGGCGCCGCGCCCATGGGGGCGCCCGGGTGGCCGGAATTGGCCTGCTGCACGCCGTCGATGGACAGCGTCCGGATGGTGTCGACGGCGAGCCGCTCGAGGCGGGCGTCCGGCAGGGTCATGGCGGTCTCCGGGGTGGGCGGCGGGGAGGAGCCGGCGCGGCCGTTGTCGCCGGGGGGCCATCGTACCGCGCTAGGGCGATCGGGCCGCCCGACCGGGTGGCGGCGAGCGGCGCGGCGGGCGTCCCGAGGGCGCGCCCGCCGGCCCGCCGCGACCCGTCTTCGGCCCGTGCCTCACGCTCCGGGCCGTCCCCGCAGCGTATGCTCGGCCGATGCCGAGCCTGCCTCGCCCCCGCCGCCTGCCGCCGCGCCGCGCCCGCGACGCGCGTCCGGCACCGCCGCGGGTGGTTGTCGTGGGCGACCTGGTGCTCGACGTCGTGCTGGTCCCGGCGCGGCCGCTGGAGCGGGGCACGGATGTCACGGGACGCGTGGTGCTGCGGCAGGGCGGGTCGGCGGCGAACACAGCCCGCTGGCTGGGCCGGCTGGGCCTGGGCCCCGTCCTCGTGTGCTCGGTGGGACGCGACGCCACGGGGCGGGCGCTCGTCGCCGACATGGAGCGAGAGGGCGTGGACGTCAGGGCGGTCCGCGTGGCCGGTGCGCCGACGGGCCGGATCGGCGTTCTGGTGGAGCCTGGCGGGGAGCGGTCGTTCGTGACCGAGCGCGGCGCCGCCCTGCGGCTCCGTCCCGAGGACCTCCGGGCCGAGTGGTTCGAGGGCGCGGCGGCCGTCCACCTGCCTGCCTACTCGCTGCTGGACCAGCCCCTCGGCCTCGCCGGGATGGCCGCGGCGCAGCTTGCCCGCCATGCCGGGGCGCTGGTGGCCGTTGACCTGTCCTCGGCGGCGCCGCTGCTCGCCAACGGCCAGCGCGCGGCGCTGGGCCTGATCGAGGACGCCGCGCCGGACCTGCTGTTCGCCACCCGCGACGAGGCGAGCGCGCTCGTCGGCCCCCGTCGCGAGGAGCGGCTGCTGCGGCTCGCGCCGGCCGCGGTGGTCAAGCGCGGGCGCAAGGGCGCGACGGTGCTCGTGCGTGACGGCGACGACGTGCTGCGGTTCGAGGTGGCCACGAGCCCGGTGGCGGCCGAGGACACGACCGGGGCCGGTGACGCGTTCGACGCGGGCTTCCTCGCCGGCTGGCTCGCGGCCCGGCGACGGGGCCTGGCGGAGGCGGCGGCGCTCCAGCGGGGAGCGGTCCTCGGCAACCGCACGGCGCTGCGCCAGATCGGGTCGCGGCCGCCGGAGCTCTCGATCGGCTAGGGCCGATCCGCAGGCGCACCGGCCCTCGCGCGCGTCCCCGGCTCCCGCTACCCTCGACCCATGCTGCAATCCGACCGCCTTG
>JAKAHL010000052.1 GCA_021815005.1 Chloroflexota bacterium | reverse complement strand
GGTCTGCGCGGGCTGCGAATCGCGGCCGTTGGGGCTGCCGGACCCACGCTCGTGTGGGTGTGACGCGCGTCGCGTCGCGCCGCGATGGTGACTTGGCGCTCCGGGAGCCGCCGACGTGGCGGGTGGTGGGGATGGCGGAGATGCAGGACGACCGGTGTTCCGATGAACTGCAGGCGGACCGGCACAGGCCGGCGCTCAGCCTGTTCCTCGCCGACCGGCGGCGGCGCCCATCGCTGCAGCCCACCGCGGACGAGCTCTCCCGACGGCCGTATCGCCGGAAGGCGCCAGCCGGCCTGCGCAGCACCGAGGTCGCCATCCGGGCGGGAATCGATCCGGGCTACTACGCGAAGCTTGAGCAGGGGAGGGCTGCCTCGCCTTCGCCCGATGTGCTTGACGCCATCGCCCGTGCCCTCGAGCTCAACGACGCCGAGGCTGGGCACCTGTTCGCGCTGACGCGGCGGGGGCACCGCGCGGCTTCGGGCTCGACAGCCCACAAGGTCCTGCCGCCCGGGGGGCGTGAGCTCCTCGATGGGCTGCCGACCGCGCCTGCGTACATCATGGACCGCGCCTACGACCTGCTCGGCTGGAACGACGGCGTGTCGGCGGTCTTCGGCGACCCGGGCCAGCTGCCGCCCCCAAAGCGCAACGTCGTGTGGATGATGTTCGGCGGTCCCGCGATGCGGGAGGCCATCGAGGACTGGACCGGCCACGCGCAGCGGCTCCTGGCCCAGTTCCGGCTCGACTGGGGAGAGGCGCGGGGCGACGCGCGGTTCGAGGAACTGGTCATCGACCTCCTCGACATCAGCCCGGAGTTCAGCAGTTGGTGGCCCCGCCATGACGTGCAGGGCCGGCAACTGCTGAGCAAGCGGGTTCTCCCGCCCGGGTTCGACGGGCCGATCGAGTTCACCCAGACGACCTGGGCGCTGTCCACGGCGCCTGGAGTCCGCCTCGTCGCCTACGTGCCGATCGGGCCGGACAACCTCCACGCCGTGGCGGACTGTATCGGCCGGTACCGCGGGTCGGTGGCACCGACGCCCTAGACCTAGCGCGGCGTCCCCGCGCCGCCCGCTTCCCTGGCCGTTCGGCCCCCGGCCAGGCCCGGCAGCCCGACAGCCACCCCCAGCAGCACCCAGAACAGCCAGGATCCGGCGAGCTCGGCGGTCATGAAGGCGTCGGTGACGAGGTGGCCGAGGAGCGCCGAGCCGATCGCCAGCGACAGGACCAGAACGGCGCCGTCCGCGCGCCGCACCGCGCGCCGCACCGCTCGCCAGACCGCGACCAGGGCGCCCGCCGCCAGGGCGAGGTACGCGGCCAGGGCGGGCAGCCCGAGTCCGTCGGCGTAGGCGAGGTAGACGTCGTGCGGGCTCTCAGGCCGGAAGCGGGCGAGGAAGGCCGCCCGGCCGGGCGGCAGGACGACGTCGCGATAGCGGGGGAACTCCAGGGCGTAGGAGTCCGGTCCGGTCCCCAGCAGGGGATGGTCGAGGCTGATCCGGACGCCGACGGCCCACAGGTCCAGCCGATCGGCGATCGAGCCCTCCTGCAGGTCGGCGCTCGAGATCGCTCGCTCGGCGGCCCGGGCGGCCACACCCCGCGTTGCCGGGATGGCGGCGAGTGCCAGGACGACGATCGCGGCGCCAAGGATTCCGATGGCGAGCGGGCGCCGATGGACTGGCCCCGTCCCACCCAGCCGGGCGCGCCAGCGGCGGGCGCCGAGCACGACGAGCACCACCGCGACCTCGGCGGCGGCACCGAGGTACCCGCCCCGGCTGTAGGTGAGGAGCAGGGCGGTTAGAACGAGGATGGCCGCCCCGGCAGCGGCGGCGCGCCAGATCCCCCGGCTGACCAGCGCCAGGGCCATGGCTGCCGGGAGCGCCAGATCAAGGTAGGCGGCCAGCGCGTTCGCCTGTCCCAACGTCCCGAAGACCCGGCCCTTGTCGAGCCCGTGCCAGATCGGGTCGAGCCGAAGCTGCTGGATGATGGCGTAGGCAGAGGTGACGGCCCCGGCGACCGCCACCAGCCCGAGCAGCCGCCGGACGCTTCGGGTGTCCCGAAGCGCGAAGCGGGCGGCGGCGTAGGCGGCGAGGTACAGGAGGAGCGCAAGCAGCCCCTGGTATTGGAGCGGCTCGCCTTGCAAGTCGTGCCCACGATCGGGCGCCAGGAGCCACGCGCCGACCGCGAGCAGGCCTAACGCCACGGCCGCCACGTCGGGCCACCGGAGGGCCGAGCGGAGTCCACCCGGCTCCAGGACCAGCATGACGAGGGGCCCGGCGAGGGCCAGCGGCACGAGCACGTAGAGCGCGACGAGTCGGGGGAGCGCGAAGGCGTCCTGGGCGACCGGCACGAATAGCAGCGGCACGGCCAGGGCGGTCAAGCCGAGGAGCGCTCCCGTCCAGCGGGACGCGCCGTCGCTCGGGCTGCGTTCGGCATCCCCGGCCGGGGCTTGCGCAGTGGGTCGTGCCATGCGGACAGGGTAGGCCGGAGAGGGAGCGGGCCCGCCCCGCTGGGGGGACGGGCCCGCCCGTGGTCCTGTCGCGGGACGGCGGTCAGCGCGCCGTGGCGATCCGCCCGTGGCTGCTCGCCGGAGCGTGGGTGGCATCGCCGGCGAACCTGAACTGGAAGGCGGTCCAGGCGCCGACGCGGGCGTAGTAGTGGACCGTGCCGTCGGCCGCCACGATGCGTGACGTCAGGCGATGCCAGGTCCCGGTCCGGCTCCTAGCCCAGACCTCGACGCGGGCGCCCGCCAGGCTCGGGCTGGTGCGCCCGAGGACGGTGACGTAGTGGTTGCGGGCCACGACGAGCGAGCGGGTCCCGAAGCCGATCGTGCCCCGGTTGACGCCGGCGGCGATGCCGTCAGTGAGGGTCACCGGGGTGGTCCCGGCGGCCGAGCCCACGGTCACGGTCGTCGATGCCGTGGCGCTGACGGGCACTCCGCCGTAGGTCGCCGACGCCTTGGCGGCGTCGGTGGTGGTGGCGGTCAGGGCGGCCGTGCAGGTGTACGTCCAAGTCTCGCCGACCTCGAGCACGCTGTCCTTGTTCGCGTCACCCGAGGCGTAGGCGGGGGTGCACGCGGTGTCCGTGACGGCGACACTCGAGAGCGGGGCCGTGCCCGGGTTCGTGACGGTGTAGGTGAATGTGGCGCTGCCGCCGGCTGCAGGCAGCGTTGCCGGGCTAGCGGCCACGGCCAGGGCGATCTTGGGGGCCAGCACCGGAGGGGCGACAGGGACTGGGACTGGGATGACGTTGAAGGGGTTTGACCAGACCGAGAGGCTGCCTCCATCGTTGGCGGCGATGTAGTCGTTGCTGGAGACCGGCGCCCAGCAGCCCGCGAATGTGGCGATCCCGGCCACGGCCGGCTGGGTCAGGCCGCCCGCGCAGGTGAGGGCGCCACTCGCGCCAGAACCCGGCCAAAACCCGAGGGTGATCGAGCGCGTGTCGCCGCTCACGACCGTCCCGTACGCGTCCTCGACGGCCACCTTGATCGTGCCCACGCTCGGGTACGTCGTGGCTGGCGGCGACTGGATGAGCGCGAGCTGCGCCGGCGTGCCTGGTCCGGTGGCCGTGAAGGTCCGGCTCTGGGTCCACCCCTGAGGAGACGATGTCGCCGTGAGGGTGTAGTCCCCGGCCTCGTTGACTTGGCAGCCCGTGAAGTCGGCCACACCCGCGCTCACGGTCATCGTCTCGCCGCCTGCGCACGTCAGGGACGCCGCCGTATCGGGCGAGCTCGTTAGTGCGAGTGTCACCTGCGTGGTGCTGTCGTTGGCGACGGGGATGCCGTTCGCGTCGGTGACGATGACCTCCGGTTGCACGGTGAACGGAATCCCCACCCCCCACACGGCCGAACTGCAGTCCGTGCAGTACCACCACATTTGGAGCTGCGTGGCAGGCCCGTACACCGTGAATGCCTGCGTGTGGCCGGACGCCAAGGGCGTGGCGCCCGCTGTTGTGTCGGTCGCATAGATACGGTAGCCGTACCCACCCCTGTCCTGATTACAGTCGGCGAAGGTGGCGACCCCGTTCACGGTGTCGGCCGTCAAGCCGCCGGAGCAGGTGAACCCGGCCGTGTTCTTGTTGATCGACAGCGTGACGGTCCGCGGATCGGTGGTGATGGTCGTGCCGCTGGCGTCCTTGACTGCGACCTTGAGTGTCCCGAGTGACTGCGGCCCATCGGGCGACGGCTCGAGGATGAACGAGAGGTGGTCGGTCGTGCAGGTATCCGCGGAGCAGGGCGCGCTCATCGGCGCGCTCATCGGCGCGCTCATCGGCGCGCTCAGCTGTCCGTTCGGGGCGATGAGCCATCCCCCGCCGCCGATTGTGTCGGCCACGGCAGCTCCGGCCAGTAACAGCCCGAGCCCCACCGGCACGGCGGCAGCCAGCATCGCTGCGAGGAACCGAGGTCGCGACATGCGACGTCCGATCATGACCACACCCACCTCCCTGAATTGCATGCGGGCGCGGGCGCGACTGTGGGCGGGGGCCTCCCGAGGTTGCGTCAACCCGGTGGCCCTAACGTAGCCGGGCACCAGCACCGATACGAGGGCCTCGTTGTGCTGGGTCTCCCAGTGCCAGTACTCGCAGCACCAGCGACGTCAGGCGCGATGGCGCCGACCGGAAACCAGGCTGCCGGCCGATCCCCCGGCGGTAGCATGCGAGCGTTGCCCGGAGCCACCCATCCGGATGCTGGAGCCACGCGATGCTGACCCCCGAGACGATCCGACGAGCGCCCAAGGCGCTGCTCCACGACCACCTCGACGGCGGCCTGCGCCCGGCCACGGTCGTGGACCTCGCGGCCGAGTTCGGCTACCGGGACCTGCCCACGACGGACCCGGCCGAGCTGACCCGCTGGTTCACCCGGGGCGCCGACCGCAAGAGCCTCGAGCTGTACCTCGAGACGTTCGCCCACACCGTGGGGGTCATGCAGGAGCGGGACGCGATCACCCGCGTCGCGGCGGAGTGCGCCGAGGACCTGGCCGCCGACGGCATCGTCTATGCCGAGGTCCGCTACGCCCCCGAGCTGTCCACGGGTCGGGGGCTGACGCTCGACGAGGCGGTCGAGGCCACCCTCGACGGGTTCCGGATCGGCGCCGGGCGGGCCGCCGCTGCCGGCCGTCCGATCGCCATGCGCATGCTGGTGACCGCGATGCGCCAGGCCGCGCGCTCGGTGGAGGTGGCCGAGTGCGCCGTCCGCTGGCGCGATGCGGGGGTGGTGGGCTTCGACATCGCCGGTCCCGAGGCGGGCTACCGGCCGACCCGCCACCTCGACGCCTTCGACCGCATCCGGCGCGAGAACTTCCACATCACGATCCACGCGGGCGAGTCGTTCGGGCTGCCCTCGATCTGGGAGGCGGTGCAGTTCTGCGGCGCCGAGCGGCTCGGCCACGGGGTCCGGATCGTGGACGACATCGAGGTCCGCGACGACGGCGCCGTGGCCCTCGGGCGCCTGGCCGCCTACGTGCGCGACCGGCGGATCCCGCTCGAGATGTGCCCGACCTCCAACGTGCACACGGGCGCGGCCGACTCGATCGAGCACCACCCCATCGACCTGCTCCGGCGGCTCCGCTTCCGGGTCACCGTCAACACCGACAACCGCCTGATGAGCAACGTCTCGCTGTCGTCCGAGTTCGCGGCACTCGACGCCGCCTTCGGGCTGGGCCTGGGCGAGATGGAGTGGCTGACGATCAACGCCATGAAGAGCGCGTTCGCGCCCTTCGACGAGCGGCTCCGGATCATCAACGAGGTCGTCAAGCCCGGCTACGCGCACCTCCGCGCCGAGCAGAGCCAGGTGCTCGCCGTCCCCGCCTGAGCAGGCGGCCCGGCCGGTGACGGACCGGCCCCGAGGCGATCGGCCCTACACTCGGCGCCATGACAGACATCAAGATCGGCGCCCTCTGCTGGAACCAGTACTCCGACTTCCGCCCGCTGTTCGAGGCCGGCGTCCGTGCCGACCGCCTCGGCTACGACACGCTCTGGACGTGGGACCACCTCTACCCCATCGTCGGCGACTCGCACGGTCCCAACTACGAGGGCTGGCTGACGATCACCGCGTGGGCCACCGCCACCCAGCGCGTCCGCGTGGGCCTGATGGTGGGCGCGAACACTTTCCGGACCCCGACGCTGACCGCCAAGATGGCGACCACGCTCGACCACATCAGCGGCGGCCGCGCCATCCTGGGCGTCGGCGGGGCGTGGTTCGAGGAGGAGCACGAGGCGTTCGGCCTCGACTTCGGCTCCGGCTTCCCCGAGCGCCTGCGCTGGCTGGGCGAGGCGCTGCCGATCATGCGCGGGATGCTGGACGGGACCGAGCCGTCGGCGCCCGACGGCGGCCACTACGCGGCCAAGCGGGTCCGCAACCTGCCGGCGCCGGTCCAGGCCCACCTGCCGATCTGCATCGGCGGCGGCGGCGAGCAGGTCACGCTCAAGCTGGTCGCCAAGTACGGGGACATGAACAACATCGGCGGCACGCCAGAGGAGATGGCGCGCAAGGAGGAGATCCTCCTGCGCCACTGCGAGACCGTCGGCCGCGACCCCTCCGCGATCGAGCGCACGACCGGCATCGGGACTGTGTTCATCCGCGACGACCCCAAGGAGGCGCAGCGGCTGTACGAGGCGGCGTTCGCGCGCAACCGCGTCGCCAAGCCCTGGGCCAACCAGCCGGTGGGCACCGTCGAGCAGATCGTCGAGCAGCTGGCGCCCAAGGTGCGGCTGGGCTACCGGCACCTGATCGCCGGCATCCCGGCCGACTACGACGAGGAGTCGATGACCCGGTTCGCCACCGAGGTCAAGCCGCTGCTCGAGCAGCTCTAGTCCGCTCCGGGGCCACCCCCGGGGCGGCCCTCGCCCCTCGCCCCTCGCTGGCCCCCTGGAGCCGCGAACCCGCATAAGCCGCGAATAAGGGGACGCGCCTAGCATCCCGGCCAAGGACGGTCGGCATGTCGGACGTGCCCCCGGGACGCCGACCGTCCTGTCGAATCGCCCGCCGCAGTCCCGCCGGGGAGCCGCCCTCGTGGAGCCCTCCAGCGCGCCGTGGCGCGCCATCGACACACCTGAGCCGTCATCGCCACCCGATCCCGGACGCCGCGGTCGTCCTTGGCTGGCCCTGGCTGCCGTGCTCATCGCGGCTGCGGTGGGCGGCGGGGCCGTGCTCGCCAGCGCGAGACCCGCCCCGAGCATCGGCGTGGACGTGGCGGCAGCGACTGAGGCTGGGTTCGCGGGCAAGGGGGGGTCCGGGCTCGGGGACCCAGCCCCGTCCCCGCTCCAGTTCGTCGTCGAGGTGAGCGGCGCCGTGGCGCGCCCCGGCGTGTACCGGCTCCCGGCCGGCGCCCGCGTGGGCGACGCCATCGAGGCGGCCGGCGGCTACGGGCCCCGCGTGGACGTCACCTCGGCCAACCGGGCGCTGAACCTGGCCGCCCCGCTCACCGACGGCGAGAAGGTGGTCGTGCCGGACCGCGACGCCGCTGGGTCGAACGTTGCCGCGGGCAACGGGCCCGCGGTCCCGGCCGGCGCGGGATCCGCGGGCGCTGGCAACGCGTCCTCCTCGGGCGGTCTCGTGGACGTGAACCGCGCCACCGCCGAGCAGCTGGATGCCCTGCCGGGCATCGGGCCGGCCACCGCGGCCAAGATCATCGCCGGCCGGCCGTACGGCTCCGTCGACGACCTGACGGCCAAGAAGGCCGTCGGCGCGGCGACGCTCGCCAAGATCCGCGGGCTCGTGACGGTCGGCGGCTGATGGGCCGCGCTCGCATGCCCCGGTCGGCGTGGCTCGCCGTCGGCGTCGCGGCCGGGGCGGCCGGGCGGATGGCGGGCCTTCCGCCCGCGGCGGCAATCGTCGCCGGGCTCCTGCTGATCGCGCTCGCGCTGCTGCCCGGCACGGACCGCGCGGCTGGCCTCCGCCGGGCAGCGGTGGCGGCAGGCGTGGGCGCGGCGCTGCTCGGGCTTCGCGTCGCGGCGGCGCCCGTCGGGGACCCGCCGCCGCCGCTGGCCGCGGCCGGGGCGGCGCCCTGGACGGCAGACGTGGTCTCCGTGGGAACGCCCAAGGACGGCGCGCAGCTCGTCCGCCTGGCGCTCCGGACGGACGGCGCCCCGGTGGTGGTGGCCGCCACGCTGCCGATCTACCCGACCGTCGCGGCCGGCGCCGCGATCGTGGTGGACGGACGCCTCCAGCCGCCGCCGGACGGCGACCCGTACGGGGAGTACCTGCTGCGCACGGGCGCGGCGGGGACGCTCCGGGCGACGTCCGTGCGGCTGGTGCGTGGCCCTCCGTGGCCGTCGGTCCAGGCCGTCCGCGACGGGGCGGGCGACGCGCTGCGACTGTCCCTGCCCGAGCCCGAGGCCGGGCTCGCCGCCGGGATCCTCCTCGGCCTCCGGGAGCGGGTGGACCGCCAGCTCGCCGCGGACTTCGCGACGGCGGGCGTGAGCCACGTGGTGGCGATCTCGGGCTGGAACATCGCGATCGTGGCCGCGCTGGTCGGGATGCTGCTGCGCGGCCGCTCCCGGCGCGCGGTCGGGCTGGCGACCGGCGCCGTGGTGCTCGCCTATGTCGTGGCGGCCGGCGCGTCGGCATCGGTGGTGCGGGCGGCGGTCATGGCCGGCGTCGTGCTCGCGGCGCGGGGCTCTGGCCGGGCGGTGCGGGCATCGGCGGCCCTCGCGCTGGCCGCGGCGGGCATGCTGCTGGCGGCGCCGGACCTCGTGGGCGACGCCGGGTTCCGCCTGTCCGTGCTCGCCACGGCGGGGCTTCTCGCGTGGGCCACGCCGCTCGGCCGGTGGCTCGGCGGGCTGTGGGGCGGGCGTCTCCCGGGCTGGCTCGCCGAGGGGCTCGGCATCACGCTCGCGGCCCAGGCGGCAACCCTGCCCGACGTCCTGGCGACCTTCGGCCGGCTGTCGCTGGTGGCCCCGGCCGTGAACCTGGTCGTGGTGCCGCTCGTGCCGGCGTCGATGGCGGGCGGGGCGCTCGCACTGGCCGGCGGGTGGCTCGTCGGGCTCGGGGCGCCGCCCGTCGCGGGGATCGTGGCCGGCCTGCCGGGCTGGCTGCTGCTCCACGTCATGGTGGCGGTGGTTCGGCTCGCCGCCGGCCTGCCGTTCGCCGCGGTCACGCTGCCGCCCGGGGCCACCGTGCCGGCCGCGGCCGCCTCGGCCGGACTCGTCGCGGGAATCCTCGCGGCGGTGCGCTGGCGGCCCCGCCCCAACCAGACGCCCAAGCCACGGCGGACACCGCCTGCGGCGGCCGGTTCCGCGGTCGGGGCCGGACGTGGGCGGACCGGGCGGCGACTCGACGCCACTCGCCCGGTCGGCCGGCTCGAGCGCCTGGCGCTGGCCGTCGCCGCCATCGCGGTCGGCGTCACCCTGCTCGCCGCAGCCGACACCGTCGGCCGCCCGGACCGGCTCGTCGTTTTCGACGTGGGCCAGGGCGACGCCATCCTCGTGGAAAGCCGCGACGGCGCTCGCATGCTGGTGGACGGCGGGCCGGACCCGGACCGCGTCATCGCGGAGCTCGACGCCGTGGTGCCTCCCTGGGACCGGCGCGTGGACGTCGTCGTGCTGACGCACCCGCACGAGGATCACGTCGGCGGCCTCGCGCGCGTGCTCGGGCGGTATCGCG
>JAKAHL010000051.1 GCA_021815005.1 Chloroflexota bacterium | reverse complement strand
CCTCCCGGTGCCCCGGCACGGGGTCGAGCAGGCAGCCCGGGGTCCGGATGCGCCGCCGCGTGCGCTGTACCGGAGGACAATCCTCCCGTTCGCCCGCTCCGGGCCGCTCTGGGCCGCTCCGGGCCGCTCCGGGCCGCGATTTGGCGCGGAGCCCCCGGTCCGTGCCGCACAGCGCCGCGCCCGGGCAACGGTCGTGCCGCTATCTCGCGGCGGCCCGCTCCAGCTCCGCCACGTCGAGCTTCTTCATCGCCAGCATCGCGGTCGTCGCGCGGGCCGCGCGTCCCGGGTCCGGGTCGCCCAGAATCCGGCCGAGCCCCGCCGGCACCACCTGCCACGACACGCCGAAGCGGTCCTTGCACCAGCCGCACTGCTGGGCGGCCGGGTCTCCGCCCTCGGTCAGGCGGTCCCAGAGGGCGTCGAGGTCGTCCTGCGTCTCGCAGGTGACCATAAACGAGACCGCCTCGGTGAAGGCGAACTGCGGGCCGCCGTTGAGCGCGACGAAGGGCTGCCCGGCCAGGTGGAACCGCACGGTCATCGCCGTCCCGGCCGCCTGGCCGTGGACCTCCTGGCCCGCCTCCGGATAGCGCGCGACCTCGTCGATCCCGCTGTCCTCGAACAGGGTGGCATAGAAGGCGGCCGCCTCCTCCGCGCGGCCGTCGAACCACAAGAAGGGTGCGATCGGTCCCGCGGGCCGGATCTGGGGCGTGGCCATGTCGTTGCGCCTCCTGACGACGATCGGGACGCTGGTCAGGCGCGGGCGCCCCCGCCCGCGATGCGGCTGGGCCTAGGCGCCGCGCGTGCGGCGGGCGCCGGGCAGCCTCGCGGTGGACAGGTAGATCGTGCGGCCTCGGATGGCCATGTTCGCCTCCGGCCGGTGGGCGGCGATCGCGCGCTTCACCGCGAGGCGGAACGTGGGCACCGTGTCCGCAGGGTCGAGCTCGATCGCGACCACGTCCTCGTCGGTCTTGAGGCGCGCGAGGGCCTTGCGGATCTCCTCCTCGCGGGCCAGGGCGGCCAGCTGGCGCGGGCTGAGCGCGCGCTCGCGTGCCTTGGGCGCGAGCTCCTCGAACTTCGCGGCTCGGATGCGCATGGCTCCTCGAATCGGTACAGGTTGGGCGGGCTGGATTCGTCGCATCATGCCACGCCGGCGCGACCGCGCAGCGCGCCTGGGCGCAATGGCGACCGATCCCCGGACGAAGGCGGGGGTCGCGGCGCCGACGCGGCGTCGTATGCTTCCCTCGACCCGGCGCAGCGGGCGCCGGAGAGGGAGGCACACCATGACGAATCCGGCCGGGGGCCCGCCGGTCCCTCCTCCGCCGTCAGGCAACTGGCAGGCGCCGCCGCCACCGACTGGCGGGTTCAACCCCAATTTCCAGCAGTCCAACGTGGAGCCGGGGCCGGCGCCGGGGATCACCTACGCGGACACGGTGACGCGCATCATCGCGCTGGTGATCGATGCCGTGATCATCGGCGTCATCGGCTGGTTCGTGTCCTTCGTCATCGGCGTCATCGTGGTGGCGAGCAGCGGGGTTGACATCCTGTTCCTGTTCGTCGGCGGGCTCGTGAGCGCGGTCATCAGCCTCGCCTACTTCGTGTACGGCTGGACGAGGATGCGCGCCTCGTTCGGCCAGAAGTTCCTGAATCTCGAGACCGTGAACGCCGCGGACGGCGCGACCCTCAACCAGAGCCAGGCGATCCGCCGCTGGGCGTTCCTGTGGGGCCCGCAGGCCGTCATCGGGATCGTGCCCTTCCTGGCGATCATCGCCTGGCCCCTGGAGTTCCTGTACGGGCTGTACCTGCTGTACACGGTCACCCAGAACAGCAAGCGCCAGGGTTTCCACGACGTCCAGAGCGGCACCGTCGTCATCAAGCACGGCTGAGTCGCCAGCCCCTCACGCCCACCCGAACGGGGCCGGTCCGCCGGCCCCGTTCCCGTTTGCCCGCACCGGGCGCCCGATCCCTCCCCGACTAGGGCTCGAAGTCCAGGTTCCGGACGTGGCGCGGCCGGAACACCGCGAGCGGGCGCCGGTCGAACGCGGCCACACGCCGGATGCCGAGGCGCTCCGCGGTGGCGACCAGCAACGCGTCCGCCAGGCGCGGACGGTGCTCCGCTGCCTCCGCCATCAGCTCCGCCGCACGGCGCAGGTCATCGGTGGTCGGCGCCACCAGGCGGATGGAGCCCGCCACGATGCTGGCCAGCACGGCCTGGCTGGCGGGAGCCCCGAGCTCGCGCTGGAGCACCGCGTCCAGCTCCGCCAGCGACAGCGCGCCCAGCAGCAGCGGCTCGTCCGCGCGCTCGAACCAGACGGCCGCCGCCCGGTGGTTGAGGTCCGCCGCGTCCGCCGCCGCCAGCACCGCGGAGGGGTCCAGGAGCACGGCCACTAGCCGCCGCCGCGGCGACTCCCGGCATCACGCCGGAGGATCGCCCGCCCGTCGAGCGACAGGCGCCCGTTGCTGCTGCGGCCGATGCCCACGAACGGGAACTCGGGGGAGGCCTCGTGCGCCTCCAGCCAGGCCTCGAGCGCCGAGCTGATGACGGACGTCTTGGTGGTCCGCTGCCGGTGCGCGTGACGGTCAAGGCGATCCAGCAGGTCCGCGTCCAGAAGGATGGTGGTCCGCACGGTCTTCATATGACGTCATATCTACCACGGTGGACGCAACGCCGCCAGCTCCGGCACCATGCCGCCCATCCCCTGGCGCCGCTGTGGACACGCGCCACCGCACAGGCCGCGCGCGTCGCGGCGGAGGGCAACGGATGAAGATCCTCGTCGTCGAGCCCCTGGCCGCGGAAGGCCTGGAGCTCCTGCGCCGCCACCACGAGGTGGACGAGCGACTGGGGCTCCCGCGCGAGGAGATCCTCGCGATCCTGCCCGGGTATGACGCGCTCGTCGTGCGCAGCCAGGTCAAGGCGGACGCCGAGATGATCGCGGCCGGCACCCGACTCGTGGTCATCGGCCGGGCCGGCGTGGGCGTGGACAACGTGGACCTCGAGGCGGCGACCCGGGCCGGGATCACCGTCGTCAACGCGCCCACCGGGAACACGATCGCCGCCGCCGAGCTCAGCATCGCGCTGCTGTTCGCGCTGGCGCGCAAGGTCGCCGCCGCGGACGCGTCGATGCGCCGGGGCGAGTGGAAGCGCTCGCAGTTCACGGGCATCGAGCTGCGCGGCAAGACGCTGGGCATCGTGGGCCTGGGCAAGATCGGCCAGGCCATCGCGGCCCGCGCCCGCGCCATGCAGATGACCGTGATCGCGTCGGACCCGTTCGTCACGCCCGAGCAGGCCGCGACCCTCGGCGTCGAGCTGGTGTCCTTCGACGAGGTCGTGGCGCGCGCCGACGCCATCACCGTCCACGTGCCCAAGACCAAGGCCACGACCGGCCTGCTCAACGCCGCGGCCTTCGAGCGGATGAAGCCGGGCGTCATGCTCCTCAACGTGGCCCGCGGCGGCGTCATCGACGAGGCCGACCTGGCGGCAGCGCTCCGCTCGGGCAAGGTCGCGGGTGCGGGGATCGACGTCTACACCGCAGAGCCGCCCACGGGCAACCCGCTGCTCGAGGCGCCCAACACCGTGCTCACGCCGCACC
This sequence comes from Chloroflexota bacterium, assembly GCA_021815005.1. Taxonomy (GTDB): domain Bacteria; phylum Chloroflexota; class Limnocylindria; order Limnocylindrales; family CSP1-4; genus CAIXZV01. The sequence continues at coordinate 6,164 of JAKAHL010000051.1, read as the reverse complement.
TGGGCGCGTCCACCGAGGAGGCCCAGATCGCGGTGGCCGAGGAGGTGGCCGAGCAGATCATCGACGTGCTCGACGGGCGGCCGGCCAGGTACGCGGTCAACGCCCCGCTCCTGACACCCGAGACCGCGAAGGCCATCGCGCCGTACCTGCCGCTCGCCGAGACCATGGGGCAGTTCGCCGCCCAGATGGTCCCCGCCGCGCCGCGCACCCTCACCATCGAGATCGCCGGGGAGCCCGCCGCGTACGACGCCAGCCCGCTGGTGGCGGCCGTCCTCCGCGGGCTGATCGAGGCCACCACCGAGGAGCGCGTCAACCTGATCAACGCCGGCACGCTCGCCAAGGCGCGCGGGATCACCGTGGTCGAGCGCAAGACGCCCGACGCCGGGGCGTTCTCGTCGCTGCTGACGGTCACCGCAGAGGCGGAGGGCGGGTCCATCACGGTGGCCGGGACCGTCGCGGGCGGCGAGTCGCGGCTGGTGCGCCTGGGCGCCCACGCGATGGACCTGGCTCCGGCGGCCCACATGCTCATCACCAACCATCGCGACCGGCCCGGCACGGTGGGGCGCGTGGGCGCCATCCTGGGCCGGGCGGACGTCAACATCAGCTCCATGACGCTCGCCCGGTCGTTGCCGCGCGCGGAGGCGTTCATGGTGCTCGCCCTCGACGACGCGCCGCCGCCAGCCGTGATCGAGGCCCTGCGCGCTGACGACGCGATGCTCGACGTCTGGTCCGTCACGCTGGGCGACCGCCGGTGACCGGCGGCGCGCCCCTCCCGGGCCGCCCGGACGGCGCGCCGCTCATCCCCGACGGCCTCGACGCGACCGTCGTGCTCCTGCGGCACGGCGAGACGGAGTGGATCCGCGAGGGGCGCTTCCAGGGCTCCGCGGAGACGCCGCTGTCGGCCGTCGGTCGGCGGCAGGCGGCGCTCGCCGGCGAGCGGCTGGCGCGCCCGCACGCCCCGCCCGCCCTGCCCGTTCCCGACGGGCTGCCGCGCGAGATCGCGCACTCGCCCCTCGGGCGGACGCGTGACACCGCGCTCGCCGTCGCCTCGGCCATGGCGGACCTCGACCGGGGCGCGCCCCTCCCCGCCGTGCGCCCCGAGCCCGGCCTGCGGGAGATCGGCCAGGGCGCCTGGGAGGGCGAGACCGCCGACGAGATCGCCCGGCGCTGGCCGGCGGAGATCGCCGGCTGGCGTCGCGACCCGCTGGCCGCCCACGCCCCCGGCGGCGAGCCGCTCGGCGAGGTGGACGCCCGCGTCCGCGGCGCGCTGGCCCGCGTCCTGGACGAGCTCGGTCGCGACTACCCGCGTGGCACCACCAACCGCCCGCAGGTCCACGGCTACGCCGGCGCGGGCCAGCCCAGCGGACAGCCCTGGTCCATCCTGGTCGGCCACGACGGCGTGTTCAAGGTGCTCCTGCTCGCCCTGCTGGACCTGCCGCTCGCCCGGTTCTGGTCCTTCTCGCTCGGGCTCGCCGGCATCTCCGTCGTCGAGATCCGCGGCGGGCGGCCCGTCCTGCGCGCGCACAACTGGACGGCGCACCTCGCCCCGATCGAGGACGAGCTCGCCCGCGCCGCGGCCGAGCGCCGGGCGCAGTCGGGCGCGCTCTGACGGGGCCACCCCCGGAGCCATCCCCTCAGCGTCGCCGCCATCGGCGACGGGAGAACAGGAGCCGCAGCAGCGCCACCCGCAGGCGCCGCGCCGCCGCCGCGACGGCGTGCTCCCGCTCCGGCGCCAGGACGGCCCGCGCGTACGTGGTCTCCACCTTGGCGTCGGCGATGGTCACGATGTCCGGGCGCGCCACGGGCACCAGCTCGGCCAGGGAGGCCGCGTACTCGTAGACGGTCTCCGTGGGGCGCGGGGCGAACCCGAACCGCGAGGCCGAGGCCGCCATCGCCGTCCACGCGACATCGGGGCTCACGGTCTCCCAGGACCCGCGCCCGATGACCACGGGGCCCACGGCCACCCGGACGCCGCGCCACCAGGCAACGACGGCCAGCGCGCCGAGCGCCAGGACCAGCAGCGCGCCGAGGAGGACCGCCACCGTCGCGTCCGCGGGCCGCGACGCCGACCCCGCCGCGCCCCCGCCGGCCGGCTCGCGCGGCTCGAACACGCGACGCGTGGGCTGGGCGGTGCCGGCCGTCTCCGGGCCCTCGCTGGCCGCCGGCCCGGACGGGGCGGCCACGGGCGGGCCGACCGGGATCGCGACCGGCTGCCCCACCCCGCCACCGGTCGGGTCGAACGGGATCCAGCCGTAGCCCGGGAAGTACACCTCGACCCAGGCGTGGGCCTGGCGGTTCTCGACGGTCTCGCGGCCGTTGACGATGTCCGACGGCAGGAAGCCCTGCACCAGCCGGGTGGGGATCGGGTCGGCGGGGTTCGCGGCCCGGAGGAGGATCGCCATCGTCGACGCGTAGTGGAGGCAGTAGCCCTGCCGGTACTGGGCGAAGCACTCGACGGCGCTCGGGGAGGCGCAGTCGAGGCCGCGCACGTCGGTGGTGTACGTGAACGCCGCGGAGCGCAGGTAGGTCTCCATCGTGCTGGCCAGGTCGTACGGGTTCCGGCTGGGCGACCTGGCCAGGATCGTGGCGAGCAGCTGTGCCGCGTGCGGCCCGATGGCGCCGGCCGGGACCTGCGTGTACTCGGCTGACACGTCGGGCGGGTACGCGGTGGGGGCCGCCCGAAGCTTGCTCTGGGTGATCCCCCCGTCCTCGCCCAGGCGCGGCACGAGGGCGGTGACCTGGTACGGCGTGTCGGCCGCCACGGTGTCGTCCGCGAACCAGCCCTGCAGGCCCGTGATGGCCAGCGACGAGGGCAGGCTGACGCTCTGGGCCAGCCCGGGCGAGAGCAGGGCCGTGTCGTGGTAGCCCGCCGGGGCGATCGTGACGCTGAGCTGGTCCTCCAGGCCCGGCGCCGGGATCTCGGGCGAGCCGTCGAGGAGGTCGGCGCCCGCCGCGGCCGACGCCGCGCGCGTCTCGCTCTGGACCCAGCCGCCGAGCGCGAACTCGTCGTAGGTCGCCGCCCGGAACTTGAGGCCGGCCGCCTCGGGCGGCACCTGCGCCGTGAACGCGACGCCCGGGTCGCTCACCCACTGGCTGACCACCTGCGCCGTCGAGCCGAACGCGACGCCGCTCCCCCGGACGTCGCCGCCCGCGGGGAGCAGCGGGCCGATCTGCTTCGCGATCCGGACCGCCTCGCTGTCGAGCCCCCGCCAGGCGCCGGCGAGCGGGCTCGAGGTGGCGCCCTGGGCGAGCACCAGCGAGACCGCGGTCGCGCCGACGATGAACACGGCCCCGCCCCGAAGGTAGAGGAGCGCCACCGCGCCCGGGTCCCCGACGCGGCGCCGGGCCCATGTGCCGCGCTCGCCGACCACGTGCATCTGCACCAGCAGGAACAGCGAGACCGCGACGTACAGCACCAGCCAGCCCAGCTGGTCGCGGGTGGTCAGCGCCATGTTGCCGAGCAGGACCAGGCCGATCACCACCACCGCCGAGAGCGGGCGGCGATGGCCGAAGACCGCGTACGAGCCGAACTGCATCGTGCCCCACACGAGTCCCGACAGGGCCAGGACGTAGTGGACCTCCTGGGTTGTGAACTGATACCCGCGCACCGTGAGGTCCAGGTACGCCTGGACCGTCCCCTCGGCGGTGAACCGGAACGCCTGGGCGGCCGACAGGCCGGACATGACCGCCCAGCCCGCGATGACCGGCAGCGCGACGGCCGCGGCGAGCGCCCCCACCAGGTGGGTCGTCCAGCGGCCCCAGCCCAGCTTCGGCCCCGCGAACCCCACGACGGCGCCGCCAGCCGCGCACCAGGCCAGGGAGTCCGTCAGGGAGCCCTGGCCGTTGACCCAGGCCGGCTCGTCGATCGCCGTGGCGAGGACCAGGCCGAGCACGATCACGAGGGCCAGCACGGACCAGCCCTCCTCGGGCCGCCAGCGGAACGAGGCCTCGGCCGCGTCGCGGTCCGACGGGCCGGGCGGGGTTGCCGTCATCGCGCGAGCACCTCGCCCAGACGGCGCCCGGGGCCCACCGCGTACACCGGCAGCTCGTACTCGGCCAGGGCGTGGCGCAGGGCCCGGGCGCGCTGCCGCAGGGCGTCGCCCTCGGGGGGGTCCGGCGCCGGGGCGAACAGGGTCTGGTCGAGCGACACGACCACCACCCCCACGCCGCGGGCGCGGAGCGTCGCGAGGGGCCGAACGAAGGCCGGGTCCTGCGTGGCCGTGACGACCACCGCCGTCATGCCCCGCCGCAGGCGGCCGATCCCGGCCACGAGGACCTCGTCCAGCGGCGTGGCGCCGTCGGCCTCGACCGCCGCGAGCAGCTGGAGGATCTTGAGGCGCTGGCGAGCTCCCCGGTCGGCCGGGACCACCGTCGTGTGGTGCCCGCTGGCGGTGAGGCCAACGGCCCGGTTCTCGGCGATCGCCTTGTCTGCGATGGAGGCCGCCACGCGGACCGCCACCTCGGTGGTGGAGTCGTCGCCCTCGCCCAGCTCGTGCTCGGCCTCCAGGTCCAGGAACAGCCAGACGTCGGTGGTCTGCTCGAGCTCGAACTCCTTGACGAAGATCTCGCCCGTGCGGGCCGTGGTGCGCCAGTGGATGCGGTTCATCGAGTCGCCCGGGGCGTACGGGCGCACGGTGGTGGCGAGCGGCGTCGTCTGGAGCGTGCGCTCGGGCGAGCCGTGCGCCCCCTCGACCGATGCCGGCGGCAGCCGCCACAGCGGCAGCGGGTCGATCCGCGGGTACACGACGAGCGTGATCCCGTGGCCCACCGCCGCGGAGGCCTCGAAGAACCCGAACGGGTCGCCCGTCCGCACCTGGAGCGGGTCGATCCGGTGATGGCCCCGACGCTCCAGCAGCGCCCGGACGGCCCACGAGCGCTCACTGCGGCCGCCGAGCGACAGGGCGCGGCCGGGAAGCCCCCCGGGCAGCGTCGTGGGGTTGTGGACCTCCAGCCACGGCTTCGGCAGGCGGCCGGTGTTGCGGACCGTGTAGATGATCCGGAGCCGGTCGCCGACGTGGCCCGTCAGCTGGTTGACCGCGTAGCCGGCCTCGAGGTCCGCGAGGCCCACGCGGGTGACGACGTAGCTCCCTCCGCCAATCAGCAGGCCGAGGTAGACGAGGTAGAACAGGAACGGGTAGCCGGTGGAGAACGCGGCCACGACCAGCGCGACCGCCAGGCCGAGGGACTGGAGCCGGCGGATCACGGTCGTCGCCGTCCTGGCCGGGGGCTAGTCGGCAACCGGGCTCGGGCTGGCCTCGCGCGGGCCCGCGGGGCGCCGCACGGTCTCGATGGGCGTCGTGTCCAGCAGTTCCCGGACCACGTGCGCCGAGGACACGTCGTGGATGGTGCTCGCGGTCTTGACGATCACCCGGTGCGCCAGGGCCGGCTCCGCGAGCGCCTTCACGTCGTCGGGGATCACGTAGTCCCGGCCCAGCAGCCCGGCCATCGCCTGCGCCGCCCGGTACAGCGCGATGGAGCCGCGCGGGCTGGCGCCGAGGTACACGTCCGGGTGGGACCGGGTGGCCGCCACCAGGCGGACGATGTAGTCGCTGACCGCGGGGTCCACGTAGATCTCGCGAACCGCCGCCTGGAGCCCGCGCAGCTCGTCGCCGGTGCAGACCTCCGCCAGCTCGTCGAGCGGGTGCGTGACCTTCTGCTCCTCGAGCACGCGGATCTCGTCCACCAGACCGGGATAGCCGAGGCGGATGCGCAGCATGAACCGGTCGAGCTGGGCCTCGGGCAGCGCGAAGGTGCCCTCGTACTCGATGGGGTTCTGGGTCGCGATCACCAGGAAGGGATCCGGCATGGGGTGGGTGACGCCGTCGATCGTGGCCTGGCGCTCGTCCATGCACTCCAGCAGCGCGCTCTGCGTCTTGGGCGTCGCGCGGTTGATCTCGTCGGCGAGCACGACCTGGCTCATGATCGGGCCGGGACGGAACTCGAACTCCTGCGTCTTCTGGTTGTAGATCGACAGGCCGGTCACGTCAGACGGCAGGAGGTCCGGCGTGAACTGGATCCGCCGGAAGGTGCAGCCCAGGCTCCGGGCGATCGACTTGGCGAGGACCGTCTTGCCGGTGCCGGGGACGTCCTCGATCAGCAGGTGGCCGCGGCAGAGCAGCGCCACGAGCGCGAGCCGCACCTCCTTGTGCTTGCCCACGATGACC
>JAKAHL010000050.1 GCA_021815005.1 Chloroflexota bacterium | reverse complement strand
CAGAGCCGCGACCAGAGCCGCGACCGACGCCGCGACCGACGACGCGACCTACGCCGCGACCAGAGCCGCGACCGACGCCGCGACCGACGACGCGACCGACGACGCGACCTACGCCGCGACCAGAGCCGCGACCTACGATCGCGTTGTAAGGTTCCTCCTCGATTGCGTCCGGTACTGGTACCGGATGAAGAACGGCGGCAATCAGTGGGCTGGGTGGTGCTCGTTTCTGTCGTTCTTCGATCGCGTTGTTGGGCTCGACCTCCCCACCTACCCGGCGTGGCGTCACTACGAGCAGGCAGCCATCCACGGTGGGCCTCGCTACCTGCACGCGCGCTTCGCCATCGTGAGTGACTTCCCGATCACGATCCAACGTGACGACCGAGCGCGCCCGCACTGCGCCGGTGCGCCGGCCATCGCCTGGCAGGACGGCTGGGCGCAGTGGTACTGGCACGGCACGCGCGCTACCGAGCGGCTGCTCACGCGCCCCGAGTCCTACACCGCCGACGAGTATCGCTCGCTCCCCACCGAGCATCGGCGGGTGTTCGGCGAGCGCCACGGGTGGGCCCTGGTCACCGAGATGCTCGGCGCGACCGTGGTGGACGAGTGGACGGACCCGGGCACTGGGCTCGGCTACGCCTTGCTCGTCGCTGGCCAGAATCGCTGGCTGCGCAAACGCTCCCCGAAGCTGCAGGACGGCACCTCCCCCGACTACCTCGAGCCCGTGCACGAGGATCTGCGCACGGCCCAGGCCGCCCGCAAATGGCAGGCGACGGCCTGGACTCCGGCCGAGTGCGAGCGCGACCCCGAGCTCCACTACGGCGTGGAGGCGTAGCGTCCTCTACTGCCGATCCGACGAGGAGACATCATGTCGAGAAAGCTCTGGGTGTACGATGGCAGCGGGTGCGACGAACGATTCGATGCGGCAACCCCCGCCGACCTCACCGCCGCGCTGCGAGCGCTGCCGGATGAGGAGCGGGCGGGGGTGTTGGCTGAGGTCAGCGACCCGACGGCGGCGGTGAATCTGCTGAGGGAGCAGGAGCTGATGGCGATGGCGTCGGCGTTCGCCATCTACCACCGTGACCTGTGCTCATCACTCCAACTCGACCCCGCCCGCGCCACGCCGGAGGACGTGATCGGGCTCGTGGCGGCGCTGACGGCGAGGATCCAGATCATGGCCGAGAAGCGGGGCAGGTGTGCCGCTGTCGCTCGCGAGCGGGGCCAGGCAGTGGTTAGGCTCTGGAAAGGGACCGAGTCCGAGGCTGACTCCAGGTACTTCCAGGACAGGGAAGAATCCGAACTCGACGCCATGGGAGACGACGAATGACCTGGGACCACGTGCAGATGCTGCTCGCGCTCGTCGCGGGCGTGTACGGGATCCACGTCCTGTGCCGGATGTACACGGAGTGATTACGATGACCGACGAGCAGAAGCGCACCATTGAACTCGCTCGCAGTTCGGCCAACGTCGCGGCCGAGAATGCTGGTTTTGACGGGCGTCACGACGACGGAGGGGCGTCTCGACTACGCGAGATCGTGAACGCCTGGGAGGCCGGTCTTGCTGGGCGCGTGCCTGAATCTCTGCGCGAGTTCGCTTTGCGGGCGAGTCGTGAGCTCGATCCAGAATGGTCCGAATACAACCGGCTCGCACGAAAGTTCGGTGACAAACGATGACCCCACTCGACCGAATCGCCGCGCTGCGGAGCGCGCTGGAACTGATCGCGAACCGGCCTCGACTACGCAACGGCGCCCCGTCGGCCGAGGTGCTCGCCCGCGACGCCCTCACCGCCGACGACCTCGCTCGACGGGGAGGGCACGTGTGATGGATCTCTGCGATACGTTGCGGGCCGCCGCAGAAAAGCGCCTCGCGTTCATCCGCGCGAACGAGGAGAAGCTGGTCGAGGCATGGCTCGCGGAGACCGGGCTACTCCCGTCAGAGTCCGTGATCGAGGTGCAGAACTACCACGACGGACGCACTGTGATCCGGGTCACGGCCACGGTGGCCCCGCGGAACTTCTCGCGCCGGCTGATCGATAGCCTCATGGCAGAGCGTAACGAGTATCGATCGCGCGTCCAGCGGGCACTGGAGGCGGCGGGAGGCCGGTGGTCGGAATGGGGCGACCGGGCGCTCGCGGTCGCGGACATCCTCGAAGGAGGCCACGTGTGATGCGGTGGAGGAATCCGTGGCCGAGGGTGTTTCTGCGAATGAATGGCGCTCGAGTCAAAGACGCCGTCGATCGCGCCGTCGTGCACGCGATCAATTACTGGTATTGCGCTGGCTGGACCCCTCTCCGCATCCGCGCCGCCGCCCGCCACGCCTGCGCGAGGCTGCGACGGGAACGGGATGAGGCGAGGGCGCGACACGTGCGGTACCTGGACGCCATCGGAGAGACTCTGCGTGGATGGCGCTCACTGCGGCCGAGCGGAGAGCCCATGTGGTCCGACGCGGCCGAGATACGCCTACTACGAGCGGCCGCGCGAGAAATCACGGAGTCTTCCCACGCCGAGGTGATGCGGGTTGCGGAACTGCTGGAGGAGATCGAGGCTTGGAAGTCCGCCTCCGGGCTCGAGTGCGGAGGAGACCCGGACGGCGTCACTCCCTCGGCAGCGCAGCGCTACTGGGAGCAGATCGAACGCGACCGCGACCTCGCCCGCCGCGAGCTCCGGGCGCGTGATTACGTCGACCGGTGGTGCGAGAAGCGAATCCGCTGGATCAGCATCGCGGTGGCGGTACCGAGCGCGGGCCGCCCGCACCTGCGGGCGATGGACGAAGATGCCGGGGAGGTGGCCGCGGCTGCCAAGTGGACAGACCTGGCGACGGCGCTGGGATGGGAGGGGCCGTGAGGCTCGCTGTCTGCCCCACCTGCCACGGGCGCGGCTACATCCTGGCGGACGCTGCCGACGGCGGAGAGGCGATCGACTGCGAGGACTGCACGGACGGCCCCGCAGAATACGACGTCGAAACACCGGAGCGCGACCATCTCGCGCAGGATGAGGAGGAGAGCGATGGCGAAGGCGAGTGAACGAGCGTGGCTGCTGACATCGGGCTGGTGCGGGACGTTCGCGTACCCGGTGGACGTGTTGTCTCGCGGACCGAAGCGCGCCACGGTCCGGCTGCGGCACATGACGATTATCGGCACCAAGCGACTGCCTGCGGGCACGGTGAAGCGCGGCGTACCAGTGGAGGCGCTGGGTAGCGTGCTGCCCGAGCGTGCGCTCGTGTCGCGAGGGAGGGGGCGCTTCCGTGCCCAGTAACATCCGCCCCGACGAATCGGGCCCGGAGCCGCGGTGCTCGAGGGAGTGCCCGGCGTTCACCCCCGTTTACTCGCCCAACGTCGGCGAGTGCCGGTACCGGGACCGTGGGCATGTGGCCATCCCGGAAAAGAGCACGTGTATCCCCCGCGTGCGGGAGCTCGTGGCGCTGTCGAGGCGGCGGTGCGACGGGTGCGCGCACTACTCGCGAGGGTGGTGCTCTAGTGGGACGGGTCGCATGCCCCGCAATCCCGAGGAGCGCTGCTCTCGCTGGGAGCCCCGCCATGCCTGACCCCATCACCCCCGTCAGCGTCACGCGCGAGGTACCCGGAGGCATCTCACGCACCGTGTGGGCCGCCTCGATCGTCGGCAGCTGCGGAGACTACTCGGTGCGGGTCTCCGGCGTCGAGCACACCCGATCGTCCAGACGTCACCGCTGGCGAACCGTGCGGCGCGTCAGCAACCCCCCTCCCGACGTGCGCCTCGAGCTCGCCGATGCCCTCTGCCGGCAGGTGCGGGCAGCGATGGGGGTGGAGACGTGAGCCGCGACCCGCGCACCGATCCGCACGAGGGAGACGAGCTGCGGGAGCGGGGCGGCGTCCTGCACAGTCGCCGCATCCTGGTCGATGGGGTGGACTGTGGAGAGGTATTTTACCGCGTCGTCGATGCGGACGGCGGGCTACTCGACGCGCGGCGGGTGACGCTCGCCGCGTGGCGCGAGCTGGCTCCGACCGAGTGCGAGGAGGCGAGCCCGTGACCTGCCCCCGCTGCCGCCCGTCGCCCCGTCTCCGCTACACCGACGCGGGAGCACTCGCCGAGGCGCACATCGCCGCCGGCATCCGCCAGACCCAGTGCCCCGGGTGCGGGCTGTGGCGCTGGCCGTGGGAGTGTGAGGAGCCGGAGCGGGTGGCGACGGGGCTGCGGTGGCGACTGACCAGCGCTGACTGGTGGGACCTGCTGCGCGGACGGCGGATCGTCGGCAGCGTCTACCGCTCCCGAGATGGCGTCCAGGACTGGTGGGCGATACGCCGCGGGGTCGTGCCCTCCGTCGGGCATGGCATCGTCTCCGACTGCGCGCGGGCGCTGGTGGTGGCGGTGTCAGGCCCGCGGGACAAAGTGCATCCCTGACGTATCGTCACCCCTTGCGTCCGTCGGCTGCCGGACGTATAGATAGGACATGACGACCGCAACGACGACCACCGACGACACTGAGATTGAGATCGACGGCATAATCCACGTCATCCGTACCACTCCGACCCATGTGTGGACGGGCAGACCAGCGCTGGCCGTTGATTTTTGGGGCCGTGACGCATGGCTGCCGGCGGGGACTGTGCTGGGCCGCGACGACGACTCCTGTGACACCGCGGTCCGGGTCGGGGTACGCGCGTCCACGGATTATCGCGCTGGTCGCTCCGGGTGACGATCCTATCCCCCCATCCCGCCCCGGTAGGCCCAGAGCCCCGGGGCAGGCCCGCCAGGAGCCCCCACGATGACCCGCCGCCCCATCCTCGACCCCGCCGCCCGGACCCACCGCATCGAGCTCCGCCTGACCGAGGTGGAGCGCCATTCCCTCGACCGGGCGGCCGCGACTGCCCACGCCTCGTCCACGTCCGAGTGGGCGCGCCAGGTGTTGCTCGGAGCCGCGGAATCAGCGGGATCCCTGCCGATTTCGAGAAATCGACAGGGCAAGTGAGAAAACTCCTTGCGTCCGGCGACGGACGGACGCATACTACCACTCATGACGACGACGAACCGCGCCACCCAGACCGTGACCTTCCGCCTCGTGACCAGCCCCAGCGCCGGCTACGGGACCCGCACCGTGACCGTCAAGGCCCGCGAGGCCGACCACTGGGAGCGCGTGTGGCGCGCCGCCGGACACCAGGTGACGCGCATCGGGTGACGGCCCCGGCGCCTGTCCCGCCCCGCAGGTCGAGAGACCCCGGGGCTCGAGGCGTCAGAGGAGACCAGAGACCATGACCCAGACCACCGAGACCCGCACCTACCGCGTGATCGACACCCGCACCGACGAGAGCGCCGGCGAGTACGACGCCACCAGCCCCGAGGCTGCCTGCGCCGCGGCCTACGCCGAGGTGGGCGACGTCGAGTGCGGCCCCGAGCTGTCGGACCTGACGGCGTCCGTGGTGGTGCCCGAGGCCGCGCGCAAGCTCATCGCCCGCAGCATCCAGCAGGACGAAATCGTGCACGCCCCCGCCAGCCGTGAGCTGCACGAGGCACTCATGGCCGAGTGCGACGACTGGGTCGAGACTGGATCGGCCGGCAGCGAGTACTGGGGCACCGAGGACGGCAGCGAGTGGCGCGTCCACCTCGACGAGCCGGAGGATACTGACGACGACGGAGCCGACCGCGCCGAGTACGACGTGTGAGGCCACCCCACTCACCCCCTCCCGCCCGGGTGGCGCCGGAAAACCGGTGCCCCGGGCTCGAGAGGCGTCTGAGGTCTACGCCTGCGCGGAGAGGAGGTGCGTCATGCGGCGCGCGGGCCAACCCCCTGCGCCGGCGGGTCCGACTGCCCCCGGATAGCCGACACAAAATGCAACGGGCCCGGCCCCCGCAAGGGAGCCGGGCTCAGAATCGAGGAGATGATGGACTACCGCAGCACAGACCCAGCGCTCTGGACCGTGCGTCCCCAATTCGGCGTCGCTGGCGGACCCGACGAGATCGCTCTCACTCAGGAGGGCGAGGAGCGGGCTTTTTCCGTCGGAGCTCAGGTTCGGCGCGGTCCGGCGGCTCGGGCGCTCCTGGACCTGTGGTGTGCACGCGGGATCGGGCGGCTATCGACGCGGCTCGGCTCTCGGCTCACTCCGACCGAGCTCGGGCGCTACGACCAGATCGTGTGGGGGTACCTCCGCGAGCTCGGGTACGTCGAGTCGATCCCGTCCGAGCCCGGAGTGCACGAGGACGGCGTGCGCCTCACCGCTGCCGGCAGAGCCGCGGCATACGCCGGGATCCAGCAGCAGGCAGCGCTACTGGCCCGGTGTCGCAGGGCGGCCGCCGGGCCCTAGACGTAGACAGGCCCCGCCGACTCTGGCCGACGGGGCCGACACCGACGAATCGGCGGGGGTAGCTACTGCTGGTCGAGCGCCCTCAGTGCCCCCCGCACATCCGGCGCGGGCGGCTGCCGGAGCCGGGACTCGGCCTCGCTGATCCTGCCGCGGACGTTGGCCAGGGGCTCGAGCTGGCCGCGGAGGTGCGCCACGTCCTCGCCCGTCTTCGCCTGGGCGGCTTCGAGCCGGGTAACCTGGCCGGTGAGGGTCTGGACCTGGACCGTCAGAGCTGCGACGGCGCGGGCCGTCTCGCTGTCCCCCCGGGCAGCCTGGACGACTGCGCCGACGCCGCCCGAGCCGAGCACTGCGGCCGCCAGGGCAGCCCAGGACGCGGCTCGGCGCGATGGGGGGTAGCTCGGGGCAGGGGGAGCCGGGGCCGCCACCTCGCGCGTCGGAGGCGGGTCCGTGAGCGGCTCGAGCACTGGCAGACCAGTACCCGCCTCGTGGACGATCCGGTACTCGCGGGAGGGGCGGTCGCCGGTCACGTCAGCCCCCAGGGCACTCGCCGGACTGCTGGCACCGGAGCGCCGCGACCCTGGCCTCGATCGCGCTCAGGCGGGCGGCATGGGCGCGCCCCTCCTCGAGCACCAGCCGCAGGTCGCCGCGCATGGCCCGCACCTCCCGGCCCATCTCCTCGACGCCGAGGACCAGGCGCACCAGCAGGTCGGACTGCGCCTCGGGCCCGAGCACGACCCGCGGCGGGTGCACGGCTGCTCTGCCGCCGGGGGGCGTATCGTCGCTGAGCGGCGGGGCCGGGTCCGTGGGCGCTCGGCTGCTCTCGGTCTCGTGGTCAGTCATCGGGCCAGGCTCCGGGGTCGGTGTCGTAGTCATCCACGGGGCTGTCCCTCCAGGCTGGCGACCAGCATCAGGGCCCGGGCTGCGAGGTGCTCTGCCTCGGGGCGGCTGGTGGCGGAGTCGATGGTGGACGGCCACTCGACGACCGAGCGCGCGTGCCCGTCCACGTGGTCGAGTAGCTGCGCCAGCGTGAGACGGCGCCACCTCTGCGGGTCGCCCGTGTCCTGCGCAGCCAGCAGCGCCTCGACCGCGAGCACGGCCGGCAGCAGGCCAGCGCGGCGGATGGCGGGGAGGTCGTCGTCTCTCACGGCTCACGCTCCGTGTTGCGCGCGACAGCCTCCGTCTTGAGCCGATCGTGCGCATCCCGGTCCCACTGCGGCCACGGGATCGCGATCTCCTGCGCGAGCGACGACGGCTCGACGTGCGCGGGCTCCGGCTGCGTCGCCCCGATCACCGGCAGGTCGCCGAGCGCCGCGTTCTGGTCGAGCACCGCCGAGCCATAGCCAGCGATCTTGCCCGAGCGCTGCTGCCAGATCACGCACGGCAGGTCCGCCGGTGGCGTGTAGTCGGCGAGCCACAGCGGGTACGCGGTGAGCGCCTCCGGGCAGCCTATCGCGTGCCAGTCGGTGACGTTGTGGTAGCGGACGGCGGCCCCAAATAGCTCCCGCCAGCGCGCCAGGATTTCCGCCGCTGGCTCGACCCACGCCGGTGACGCTGGCGCCCCTGAGTGGCTCTCCAAGTCGAGCGCCGGCGCGAGGTCTCCGGGTCGCATCCCGCAGGCGTGGTGCGCACCGAGGTAGGTGGACACCTGCGAGGTGGCGTCAATCCCCGGCACGAAGAACGAGTAGAGTCCCACCCGGAATCCAGCGGCGCGCGCCCGCTCGACGTGCTCGACGCAGTGGACGTCGATCTGGTCGCCCGTCCGCACGCCGCGCACGTACGCGAACGAGTAGCCGAGTTCTCGCAGGCGATCCCACTGCACGGCGGCGGGGGGCTGGTAGGCGGAGAGATCAACGCCCAAAACGGGCGCCGGCGTCACGCTTTTGGGCTGCATGTCTCCACCGGGGCCGAGTAATAGGCGAGGGCTTCGGCTCGTGCGCGACGACGCTCGGCCACGCACGAGAACGAGTCGGCGCCGTCGCGGTCCTTGCCGATCGTGTTGCCGTCGAGCGTGACGATGATCGACGGCCCCTCGAACCTGACGAACAGGCTCTGGTGGCCTGCCTTGCCACGCCAGCACACCAGATCGCCAAGCTGCGGGTCCGTCGTCTTTCGGAGCCGACCCGTGTTCGCGTCGCTGGTGATCCAGTCGGGCACCACAAGCCCCGCTCGGCGCCACACCGCGCGCGCGAACAGGCCGCACCAGCCCGTGCCCGGAGACGCTCCGCCGTGGACGCCCGCCTCGGTCCCCCACGGCTCGGGGCCGCCGAGGCCGAGGCACGCGCGCGCCTCCTCGAGGATGCGCTGGCGAACGGCGGCGTCGATCATGGCACCACCCGAATCGCGTCCGCGGCCCAGAGCCCGCGCACGGCGGGCAGCGCGAACCAGTAGCAGCCCTGCGCGATGGTCCCGTCGGGCAGCGTGCACCACGTCCAGTTGCCCCAGGATCCCTTCACCAAAAGCGCGTCGCGCTTGGCGTCGTAGCCGCAGGCGAGTTCGGCGTGCCCGTGGTCGTCGCCGCCGCGGTTCTTCCCCGTCTCGATGGCGTTCGGCTCGAGGTGGTCGAAGTCCCCGCGGGTGCCGCCCTCGAGCGGGACGAACGTGTCCGGCTCGTTGAGCGCCGCCACGATCTGACGGCGGATCGCGTCCACGCTCGCGGTCGTGTCGATCACCTGGTGCAGCAGGAGCCGGTGGGCGCGGCGACTCGCGGCCATGGCCTCGCCGATCGAGTCGTAGACCAGGCCGTCGGTGTCGAACGGCTCGGCCCGCGCATCCTCTCCCGGCGTGTAGTCGGCCCAGCCATGGCGGTCCGCCCAGCCGAGGACGAACGCGCTCCGGGTGCCCACGTCGGCGATGTTGGCCATGCCCTGCAGCGTGCGGGCACCCTCGTGCCAGCGGACCGCCGAGACGCGCTTGCCCGTGATCGGCTCGATGCCCTGGGCGTAGGACTGCGGCAGGCAGGAGGGCTTGCCGAGCTGGTCGTGTAGCACCGCCCGGGGGCGGAACACGGACACGGGCTCGGCCGCAGCGCGCCAGAGACGCCCGAGCTTGAGGAAGTGATCGTGCTCGTCTCGCGTGCGACGCGCGAGCCCGCGGCTTCGGAGGATCATGGCACCCCCAGCCAAGTCGGAATCATGGCCGCCGCGAGTAGCTCAGGGCACAGAGAGCCCGCACACTCGCGCGCGTGTGGACTACGGCCCCGGCCTCTTTGGGCCTTGCTCGCCTTGCGCGCCTTGCGCGCGGCCTTCTGCTGGTTCCGTGTGAGCGCTGGACCATGCGTCACGGTGAATGCGGGGCGCGAGCTACGCACAGGCGGGGAGTCGCGGTCGTGATTCATGGCGCGCACCCCACCCGGCGCAGGGCGTCCGCGGACTCGCACGAGGGAGCTCGGGCGATGCACCTCGGGTGCCAGTCCTGGCCGTCGCGAGCCGACGACCAGCACTCGGCGCCGAACCCGTCCGCCCAGCGCGGCCCGGGGGCGCCGCAGTCGAGCGCGCGCAGCTGCACCTCCGCCGCGTCGCAGTCCGCGCGGGTCACACTCGCGGGGTCAGGCGGGGTGATCGTCGGCTC
>JAKAHL010000049.1 GCA_021815005.1 Chloroflexota bacterium | reverse complement strand
CGCCGACCAGGGGACGGATCGTGCGGGAGACCGAGACCAGCGGTCCGGCGCCGATCTGGCTCGTCGCGCCGCTCACCGCCAGGCCGAGGATCACCCCGGCGACACCCAGTCCGCGGATCCAGCGTGCTCCCACGGTCCATGCTCCCCTGCGATCGCTCCTGGGCGGGTGGCCGATGGCCTCCGAGTGAGGCGATCGCCCAGCCTCGGGGTGGGTCCGCGCCTGGCAAGGGTTGGGTCCACGTGACCCGATGTGACCCACGTCGCCTGTACCGGTGTAGCAGCGGGTCGGCCGCGTGCCCACGCCCTGGCGCGAGAAAGTGGTGCGTGCTGGCGACGGCACCGCGGTTCCTCGCACGCGGCTGTGCCGGTCCTGTCGCGCGCGGGGAGGACCCCGATCCTTGACATCGCGTCGCCTTCGCCCAGCCTCCGCAGGTCCAGAGGGGACACCCGCTACGGGACCGCCCCCGAGAGGATCGAGGGAGCACCACGATGGACGACGAGACGCGACAGCCGATGGGCGGCGGGGCGAACCGCCCACGGCTCAGCTTCCCCCTGTACCTCGCGGCTGCGCTCGCCGCGCTGGCCTGGCCGCGCCTGGCCCCCGATGCCGGCCTCTTCGCGCGCCTGGGTTCCGACGCGAACGCGATCCTGTGGGTCCCCTTCGCCCTCTGGGCGGCGGCCGAGGGGGTGCTGCTCCTGGCACCGCACGTCGGGGCGTTGAGCGCCGGCGACGCGCGCCGGCTGGCGATCGCCCGGCTGGTGAGCGGCATCCGCCTCATCGCACGCTGCGCCGTCTGGCTGATCCCGCTGGTCATGTTCCTGGGGGCCGATCCACTGGCCTGGGCGGATCGCCTGACGAGCTCGCTGCTCGACCTCGCACTGGCGGCGGCCGGTATCGTCATCTTCGTGGTGGCGATCCCGCGGCCGGGGCGCACCAATCTCACGGCGATGATCCACGTTCGCGCCGACCCCGCGGCGCGAACGTGGGCGGACGAGCGGGGCGCCGATGGCACGGCACGTGCCGGATTCCCGGGCGCGCGCGGTGCTTCGGCCGGCCGAGGTGTGGCCGGCTCGGGCGTGACGCTCGACCACGCGCTGCCCGCGCGCCGTGATCCACTGGATGCCGCGGTACGCGCGATCCTGGCGGGGCTGCGCCGGATGGCCGGCGTGGTCGTGGCGGTGGGCGTCCCGATCGTGCGCGCCGCCATCCGCTGGACCGTCGTCGGTGCTGCCACCCTGGACGCGCGCCTGGGATCCGATCCGCTCGCCACGCTGGAGACCGCGACGGCGAGCGTCGCCACCCATCGGGCGATGCACGGGGCCGCTGCCGCCTACGCCGCCAACGCCGCGGCGGGCGCGAGCACGGCGCTATCCGTCGGCGGGTCGCTCCTGGGCCGCGCAACCGCGTGGTTGCGTGGCGCGCTGGTGGGCGACCCGGATCGGCCGGTCATCTACGGCCCTGCGGCGATCTGGACCGAGAAGTCGCTGGTCAAGGGCGCGCCGATCCTGACCCGGCGCGAGCCGTTGAAGCCGCGCTTGTGGCGCAACGATCCGGCGGCTGGCGAGCTGGTCGAGCTCGGCAATGCCATCCTCGAGGCGGCCCACGCCGACGCGCTCCGGCATGGCAACGCCCGTGATCTCCGGGGCGGCGCGATGTCGCACGTCGGATACGGGGACGAGGACGCCGCGCCGGTGGCCGAGGTCGGCAAGCATCTGATCCTGACGCGCGCCTGGGCTCGCCCGGACTATCTCGCGTTCATCTTGAGGACGGATTCCGTCATCTCGAACGACATCCTGGGCCGGCTCACGGCCGCCAACCTGGCGGCCAACGTATCCGCGTACTCGCGCTTCACCCGCGGCCAGGTCCTGGCCTGGCTGCACACCGAACACGATCCCAACGACACGCGGGCCGAGGTGATCGTGGACGATCCAGCGCGCGCCGGGGTGGTCGGCACCTTCCTCGTCTTCGACCGCGGCGCGGCGCGCAGCGCCCCCGTGTCGGGTCCGCCGAGCCCGGCCGATGCGGGCGAGGACGACGAGGACGATGGCGGCCCGTTCTCGCGCAGCCCGTTCTAAGGAGTGATCCGATGGCGCCGACCAACCGGCCGCTCGCCCAGGGTGTCCCCAGGTTGCGCAAGCTGGGGGCCGCGCAGCGGATCGAACGCAGCCCAGAATACGGACTGCGCCCGTTCTGGCGCCAGCTCTACCGGGTGGACCCGCGGCTCCTGCGCGGTACGCCGCTCGAGGGGCGGACGAGCCGGGAGATCGACGACTTCTGGCGCTCGGCGGCTGCGGGCTGGGAACAGCGTGACCACCACAAGGTCGTGTTCGTCATTCTGGAGAACCACGACTACCAGGTCGACGTGCTCGATGACGTCGAGCCGATCCCCGACCGGGTGAGCTTCCGCAGCGGGTACGCCGCCCAGCGCGCCGGGCTGCGCGGCTCGCTCGGCCTCGTGATCGGCGCGACCAACGGCGGGAAGCCCCTGACCTCGAACGCGGACACCTGGCCGCACGCGATCATCGGTGGGTCAAGCGGGGGCGGCAAGTCCGTCTTCGTGGCCTCGCTGCTCGCGCAGGTCGCGGACAAGTCGCCGGCCCTGGTGCGCCTGGCGCTCGGCGATCTGGCCGGCTCGGACCTCGGTCCCTTCGCGCGGCTGCCGCACGCGATCGCGCCGCTGGCCGACGATCTGCCTGCGGTGCTGGCGCTCTTCGGACAGGTGGAGGCCGAACTGACCGCGCGCCAGGCGTTCCTGACCCGGCCGCTCGCCATCCACCGGCCGGACGGCTCGCGTACCGAGATCGAGGACGGGGTGCCCAGCCTCGACACCTGGAACAACCTGGTGGCCAGGCTCGAGCGCCCCGACCTGGCGCTGCCCCGCGTGCTCGTGGCGATCGACGAGTGGAAGCAGGCCATGGACGGCTCCGACCAGGCGATGGAGCTGGCGGCCCTCGCGGCACGCGTGATGCGGGTCGGTCGCAAATGGGGTGGCCGGGTGTGGCTGATCGCCCAGGAACCGAAGAAGGGCCAGGGCAAGGACATCACGTTCCCCAGCGACATCCTGGCCAACGCGGACACGCGGATCGTGCTGGCGAAGGGCGGCACCGCGTTGCTGTGGCGCCTGATGCTCGGCGATGCCGCCAGCTTCGACGCCGATCGCCCCCGGCTCATCGGCACCCGGGGCGACATCGTGCAGGGGCGCGGCGTCTTCCGCGCGGCCGGCGAGGACACCGTGTTCCAGGGGCTCTTCCTGAGCCGCGAGCACGACGCCGACGACCTCTCGAGCGAACTCACGCGTCACATCCGCGAGGCCGCCCGGCACGCCGAGCTGCGCGCCGAGGCCCGGCTGCTGCTCGAGCGACCGTATGCC
This sequence comes from Chloroflexota bacterium, assembly GCA_021815005.1. Taxonomy (GTDB): domain Bacteria; phylum Chloroflexota; class Limnocylindria; order Limnocylindrales; family CSP1-4; genus CAIXZV01. The sequence continues at coordinate 6,931 of JAKAHL010000049.1, read as the reverse complement.
CCCTCGGGACGTGTGCTGCGCGTGGCGGTGGACCCCCGGGTGCCGGGCGACGCGGCCGTGCGGATCGAGACCGCCCCCGCGCCGGTGCCGTCGCCCGTCAAGCCGCGCACGGACTACACGACGTTCTTCGACCCACCCGCGCGCGCCGATCCCGTCGGCCAGCCGCGCGATCCGCGCGCCCCCTATCGGGAAGACGACGCGCCGGACCCCGACGATGAGCCGACCCCACGGCGTCCGACGCAGCTGGAGACGCGCCGCCTCGCGCCCCTCACCGCGCTGCGCTTCCTGTACCGGGCGCAGATCGCGGCCGATGCGCAAGGCGTCGGGCCGATCGAGGTGTCACGCACAAGACTGGCCGAGATGATCCGCCAGGACGGCCGCATCGCACCCGGCAATGTCCAGCTCACCTCCACTCTGCGCCTGCTGCGCAACCGGGGCCTGCTCCTCGACGATGGACGGTGCAGCCGGCTCGCCCATGGCGGCTGGACCGCGGCCCGCGATGCGCTCGGCGACGCCCCGGGGGATGCCGACGGATCCGACGCCGGGGACGATGGAGCGGGCTGGAACCGACCGTCGGCCGACGAAGCGTCGGACCTGGACGCCGAGGACGACGCGGCGCAGGTCGAGCCGCTGTGTTGCTGACGGGGCGCTCGATCCGCGGTTCCCGCACCGGGTCGTGCGGTCCGGGTGCGGTCCCGGCACGGGCCCGGCAGCTGTCTCGCGCGCGCACACGCGCGTGCGGTGTCGGGCGGTCCCGTGCCGGCGCGGACCGACCCGGGACAGGTGCGGGACCGCACCTCCCGGATCCCTTGCGCGTCACCGCGGTCGTGCCGAGCATGAGCGGTGATGGACCCTGAGCCCGACTGCTACGCGATCCTGGGGGTGCCGTCCACCGCGAGCGACCACGCGATCACGCTCGCCTATCGCGGCCAGATCAAGCGCGTCCACCCCGACTACGCCCTCGGCGATGCGGACCGGCGGCGGCGCACGGCTGCCTCGGCCGCCCTCAACGACGCCTACGCGGTGCTCGGCGACCCGCTGCGACGCGCGGCGTATGACCGGCGGCGCGCGCGCCGGGCGACGGAGGGGCTGTGGGCCGTGGCCGTGGCCGACGATGCGGCGAGCCGCGCGGCCGGCGCGCCTGTCCGCACCGCGGCGGCGCCGGCCTCGGATCCCGCCGGCTGGACCCTCAGGACTGCCCATGCGTCGGTCGACTCGCCCGACGCGGTGTGGAGCTGGCTGCGCGCGACGCACGAAGGCCAGTGGGTCGCGCTCGTCCTGGCCGGCCTTGCGACCTGGCTCCTCGGCCTGGCGATCGCGCTGCCCCAGCAGCCGGGCCCCGACCTGACACTGCTCGGGTGCACCCTGCTGGCGCAGCCGATGCTCGCCGGGCGTTGGCACGCGACGCCGCTGGCGGACATGGCGCGGGTGGCGCTCCAGCTACTCCGCGCTGCCCTGCGTGGCGCTCGCGCCCTGGTTCGCCTGGCCGGTCGCGCGCCGTCCGGTGCGGCCTGACCAGCGGCGTGCCGTCACCCCGCACCCTTGACGGGGCCACGGATACGCCCAACCTCCGCCGTTCCGGCGATCGGTATCCGACCACCGGACCAGCCCGACGGGGGTGGTGACATGGCGATCCGGGTGACCGTGGAGCTGCGGCCCTACGGCACGGGCGAGCCCGAGACGATCGCGGTGCTCGAGATCGGCAACCGCGACCTGAGCGGCCAGATCTGCGACTATGACTATCGCTTCGGCGCGCCCGCCCCTGACGACGCCCACCTCGTCTTCGCGCCGTGGTATCGGCTGCGTGGCCATGACCGGCGCGAGGGTATCTGGGTGCTGATCGGCCAGATCCTCGCCCGCCGCGCCGCAGGTGACGAGGAGCCGTCCGACTACTCGAGCGAGTGAGGGTTGGCCAAGGCGTGGTGCGGCGGTCGTCCAGCGAGTCGCCGACGGTGGTGTTCTTCCGCCATGTCAGGGCGGTCTCTCGGCACCTGCTCATCGCCGTGAGGTGCGGCTGTCCGCAAGATCCGGGCGCGGGCCAGCCTACGTCGTACCGCCCCTCTTGACGGCCCGCGCGACCCGCCGAAGGTCCGGCGGCGCCCGCCATGGCATCGGTCACCGGAACTCGTCGTCAGCTGAGCCTTCACCCGTTCTCACGTCCGACTGCCCTGAGCTCGGAGCCCACGCGGGTCCCGGACGCCCGCACGGTAGCCGCATGGCCCTATGCGGAGCGTCGACCCCGGGCGATACTGGCTGCGCTCCCGGAACGGGGTGGGCCTGGCGATGCGCCCGGGGCACCGGTTCCCGAGGCCTGAGGTGCACGCGCATGCCACCCGCGATCCGCCATCCGACGCCCCCCGCTCCCTCTCCGGCGGTCGAGGCTGCCACGGCCACGACCTACCGACGCGCGGCGGGCCAGCGCTGCTGGGTCTGCAACGCGCCCGACAGCGAGCCGGTGCGCCTGCAGCGCCGCGCCGGGACCCGCTGGGTCGGGGCGGGCACCGTGCGGCTGTGCACCGCCTGCCTCACCGCCCTCTGCACGCCGCGCCTGGTGCGCCAGCTCGACCTGGGCCGTGCCGCGTCGGGGCCGCCTGCGCCGACGCCCGAGGCAGCGTCGGGGGCGTCGCCCGCGCCGACACGGGACGCCCCCGACGAGCCCCCGCCCCTCACCCTGCTCAAGGGCGCCTGAGATCGATCACCCCGCCTCCTCGGCCACGGGCCGCCCATAGATCACCAGCAGGTGCCACAGGTCCTTGAGGCGGGTGAGCGGGTCCTCGGCATCCTCCCAGGGCTGCCACGCGGCCGGCTCGCGGACCACCGAGACGGCGGCCCGCCCGATCGCCGCGGCGTCGAGGTGCGTGCCGTCCGCCGCGAACCGCTCGATCACCATGCCCGCGAGCCGGGCCGCCCGGCCCGCCGCGCAGAAGTCGCGCCAGCGCCGCGGCTCGGGTGCCGGGGGCACCGCGGTCGGGATCGCGTCGGCGGTGAGCCGGCTGCCGGCATGCCACCCCACGCGCAGGCCGTGGCGCCGGGCGGCCGCCAGGAGCGCGTCACCGGGGGACGTGCCCCGGAACGACGGATCGAGCACCACCGCCTCGACGTCGGTCTCCAGCGCGATGGGGCCGTGGATCTGCGCCTCGATGTAGCCGTCGAGGGCATGGCTCATCACCGGCACCGCGAATGCGCCGTCCCCGGAGTCCAGCAGGCGGCCGACCAGCGCGGCGACGGTGAGGGGGCGGCCCAACTCATCGCCCCGCGCGATTCGCTCAAGGAGCCCCGCGAGCACGGGCTCGAGGCGCTCCAGCACCCCGCCGTCCTCGGGCAGCAGGACGCTGTCGCCCACGAAGAAGGTGGCGCGCTCCAGGGCCGACGGGGCCAGGCGCAGGTGGCAGGAGCCGAAGCGGGGACAGGCGCCGTTGGCGAAGCCCAGCAGATCGAGGCCCGCGTAGCGGGGGCGCTCGGCGGACGTGATGCCGCGCGCCTGGTACGCGCCGCCGAAGAGCCGCGCCTCCCAGCGGTCCCGTTCGCCCCCCGGGTAGGCGGTCAGGCCGCCGTTCGAGATGCGGGTTTCGAACTGGCTGCGGTAGACCCCGTCGGCGGCGAGGGCGGCGGCCACCGGGCGGCCATCGCTGGCCACCCGATCGGGGTGGAAGTTGACGGTCACGCTCGCCACCCGCCGGAGCCCGGCGCAGAGCGCGTCCGGGTCGGCCGCGATCCCGGCCTCCCGCAGGACCCGGCGGATGCGGGCGAGGTCGCGCCGACGGGTGCGCTCCGCCCGCGCGCGGACGTGCGCCAGGGCCGCCCGGTTGGCGGCGCTCAGCGCGCTCGCCGAGCGGATCGGCGGGGTATCGGTCATGCGCGCACCTGGATGGCGTCGGAGGTCGGGACGGCTGACGGGGAGTGTAGGCGACCGCCGCGTGGCGCTGCCCGAGGGGAGACGGCGCAGGTGCCGACCGTGCCCCTCCCCAGCCGGGCCGCGCTCCACGCGACCAGCCGCCACGAGTACCGTGTGCCGGTGCCGTGCGCGAGCGAGAGGGGGAGCACAGGCCACGCGCGACGCGTCGGCGGGCCGCCCGACCGTCCGGCTGCTGTGATCGCTCGCGGCGGAGCAGCGCCCTCCGTCCGGCACTCGGTCGTCCTGCCCGCTGGTGATCAACCCGGTCGCATGCCGCCCGGGGGCAGCCCTCGTCGGGTCCCGCCGGCCGGCGTAGCATGGAGGTCCGACCCGCGGCCGACGGGTCTGCCGGCCCTCGCCCGGGCGGAGGAGGGGTGCGCCATGAAGGCGTTTCTGGTGGCCACCGAGGATCGACCGGGAGAGCTCGCGCGGATCGGCGAGGCGATGGGCGCGGCCGGCGTCAACATCAGCGCGCTCGGCGGCTTCGTCAGCGAGGGGAGCGGGCTCATCGGCTTTCTCGCCGGCGACGAGGCCGGCGCCCGGGGGGCCCTGCACGCGGCTGGCATCGAGGCCCGCGAGCTCGACGTCCTGCCCATCGCGCTGGCGGACGCGCCGGGGGCGCTGGGCAAGGCCGCCCGCAAACTCGCCATGGCCGGGATCAACGTCGAGTTCATCCTCTCCACCGGGGTGCACCACGGCACGGGGGCGGGCGTGCTGGCTGTCAGCGACGCCCGGAAGGCCCGCTCGCTGCTGGGCGATCTGGTGGTCGAGGAGTAGCCGCCGCGCCGCCGCTCGCAGCCGATCCACCCATGGACATGTTCAGCCGCTGCGCCGATCCGATGCTGCCCGGCGACGAGGTGGTCGCGGTGCAGCCCGCGGAGTGGTCCGATGGCGCGGCGCACGGCCGCGTGGTGCGGCGCTGGCACGCCTGCCCGGACCTGCTGGTCGTGGCGTGGGAGCACGCGCCGCCCTTCCAGCGCGAGGCCATCATCCCGCGCCGCGACCTGCGCCACGAGGGGCGCTGTCCGGAGCGCCTGCGGCCCGGCGAGCGGGTGCGCGTCGCGCGCAGCGGTGCCGCGCTGCCCCGTGGCACGACGGGACGCCTCATCGCCGTCAACCCGGAGGGCTGGGCCGTGGTCGTCCCTGACGGGTCCGTCGACACCGTCGCCCGCGTGTGGCACGCCGACCTGGAGCGTGGGTAGCAGGACGCGCGCGGCGTGGCGGCACGCGATGGGCGAGCAGGTCCGTGGCTGCGTGCAGGCGCACGCTCGCCAGGCGCCTCGATCATGCCCCTCCCGCCACGGACGGGCGCCACGGAGCGCTCAGAACAGCTCCCGGCGGTAGGGCGCGTCGAGCACCACGATGTCGCGGCGTCCGACCAGCGCCTCGCGGAGACGGTGCGCGTTCTGGTTGTACAGGATGCGGTCCCACCAGTGGCGCGGCAGGTACTCCGGGATAAGGACGACCGTGACCTCGTCCGGGTCCTCGGCGCGCGCCACCTCCAGGTAGCGGAGGAACGGCCGGACCAGCGAGCGATAGGGCGATTCGATGAGCACCACCGGCACGCCCGGCATCTGGTGCTCCACCCGGCTGCGGAATGCCTCGCCCCGCTCCGGGTCCTCGGCCACGTGCACGATCGACACGTCCGACGATGTGGTGCGGGCGATCTTGACGGCCTGTACGACCGCGCGGGTGAAGGCCGGGGCGGCGACGATGACGCGCTGGCGGCGCCATGGCGGGCGGATCAGGGCCGTCGGGCGGACGTCGAGCTCCCGGGCCTCCGTCTCGTATTCGCGGTGCAACCCGCTGGCCCGGTCACCGAATGCTGGCGCCCCGCGAGGCACCCTGGCCAGACTGTGATCCTCGCTTCGGGTCGTGCATACCCTATGAGGCCAGCTGCGAGAGCGGGCCCGCGCTGGACGCTGGGCCCCGGCAGTGGGCCAGGGCTACGCTTCTGTCGCCTGCCGCGCGTCGAGGGCGTCGAGGAGGGCGGCGAGCTGCGTCTCGGCCAGGTCGTGTTCGAGGATGGGGGCGTACATCTCCTCTTCGGCGAGGTGCACCTTGAGGAGGGCATACAGCTGATACAGGGCGCGGCGCACGTCGAGCAGCCAAGGCGAACCCGCCAGCACACGCGGCGCTCCCGATGCCTGTGCCAGCTGTTCGAGGGTCTCCAGCAGTCCCCGGATTCGTCCGTGGTCTCGCGTCATCGGCGTCATGGAATGGCGGTTCTGCATGAGCCGCTCGAACGACGGATACAGGATCTCCTGCACGGCGGTCATGTGGGGCGATAGTTCGGCGGACAGGAAGGCATGCTCTGCGCGCAGGCGATCTGTCAGCGCGTCCCGCGTCATGCCCGCCGCCTCGTCGGCGATGACCCGCAGGCCATCGACGTGCGGCATCAGCCTGGAGTGCTCGGCGCAGAGCCAGTCGGTCAGCGATGCCATCTGTTCTCCTTGTCGGCGCCGGATGACGCCGCCCTCGGTGCACGGGGCCTTCGGTCGGGGGTCCGCCGCATGTCCTCGATGACGCTCTGGAGCCCCGCATCAGAGAAACCCTCGCGGCCAGTTGGCAGGTCCCGGAAGGGCCTTTGGTGGCCAAAGCGAGGGCCGATGGTCAGAACCGCGTGGAGAGGCAGCCCGCCGTGGCCCGTTGACCCCTGCCGTCCGGCAGGCCAGAATGCGCCGGTCCGACCTAGTGCGCATGTGCGCATATCTGGATACTGCGGCCGATGGATGAGACCCTCGCGCTCCAGGCCGATGTCCTGAAGACGCTGTCCAACGCCCACCGCCTCGACATCATCGAGCGGCTCGCGCACGATGGACCCGCCGAGGTCGGGCGGCTGGCGGAGTTGACCGGCATGAGCCAGCCCAATGTGTCGCAGCACCTCGCCGTCCTGCGGGCGGCCGGGCTGGTGAGTGCCGTGCGGGTGGGTCGCGAGGTGCAGTACCACCTGGCCGACCCGGAAGTCGCCGAGGCTTGCAGGATCATGCAGCGCGTCTTGGTCCGGCGTCTGATCCGGTTGGCCGATATCTCGAC
>JAKAHL010000048.1 GCA_021815005.1 Chloroflexota bacterium | reverse complement strand
ATGCCGATCGGCGCCACCAGGACGCGCCCGGCGAGCGCCCGGCCGAGCTTCGTGCGAAGCCCCAGCTTGGGGCGGTGGAAGGTGACGGTCAGGTCGGCGCGGACGACCGGCTGCGACGGGTCCCCCGAGGTCAGGTCCACGGCTGTGGGCGTGTCCACCGCCAGCACCGGCGTGCCGGCCTCTCGGGCGCGCTGGATGACCTCGACCGCGGTCCTGATGGGCTCGCGGAGCCCGCCCTGGACACCCGTCCCGAGGAGCGCGTCCACGATGATCCCGGCCCGCTCGATCCCCTGCCCCAGGATCGCCACGTCGCGCGCGACCGGCGCGTGGATCAGCGTCACGTTGGCGAGGCCGTCGAGGCGCCGCCAGTTCCGGGCGGCCTCCGGCGTGCCGGGCCGCTCGTCGCCGGAGACGAGCACGGCAATGACCGGGACGCCCCAGCCGGCCAGCCGACGCGCGGCGACGAACCCGTCGCCGCCGTTGTTGCCCGGCCCCCCGAGGACCAGCACCGGGCGCCCCTCGCGGGCGTTGTGGGCAACGAGGGCGCGAGCGGCTGCGGCCACGGCCGTTCCGGCCTGCTCCATCAGCCGCTCGGCGGGAATCCCAAGCGCCTGAGCCTTGCGGTCGGCGCCGGTCATCGCCTCCGCCGAGATCGCGCCCCGCCCGGCCGCGTCGGCCCAGCGGAGCTCCAGCTCGTCGAGGGTGAGCGTGGCCAGGCCGGGGTCGTCGGCGGGCAGGAGCGGAGCCTCGGGTGACACGCCCACAGGGTACCGTGCGGCGCGGGCCAGGGCCTGCGAGGAGGCCCGGACGGAACCGGCGAGGCGGCCGCGACGCACCCGCCGGCGCCAGCGCGGCGGACCCGGCCGACCCGCCCGAGCGTCACCCGGGCAGGCGCGCCTCCACGCCATCGCGGCCCTCGCGCGCGTCGAGCAGGCCCTCGCTCGCGAGCGACAGGACGGCCTCGCGCACCGCCGCCGCGGCGTGCGTGCCGATCGGCTCCGCATAGGCGACCCAGGTGCCGTCGGGAGCCGCTCGGGCAAGGTCCAGCACGCGGCCCCGCAGCCACCGCCGTGTCAGCGGGAACGCCACCGGCTGCCCTGCCCGTCCTGCCCGTCGTGCCCCGTCAGCGGCCGCCCGGTCACCTGCCGCGTGGCGGCACCACGGCGCGACGGGGCACTCGCCGCATCGCGGGGACCGCGGCGCGCACAGCCGGGCGCCGACGTCCATCAGGGCGTGGGTCCACGGCCCGGCGGCGTCCGCCGGCACCACGGCATCGGCCAGGGCCTGCAGAGCGCGCGGCGCCAGCGCATCTGACCCGCCAGCAGCGACGCGCCCGAGCACGCGCCGGACGTTGGTGTCCACCGCCCCCACGGGCCGGCCGAAGGCGATCGCGGCCACCGCCCGTGCGGTGTACGGGCCCACGCCCGGGAGCGCCTCCAAGGCCGCGACGTCGTCCGGCACGCGGCCGCCGTGCTGGGCAACGATCACCTCGGCGGCCCTGCGGAGCGCCATCGCGCGGCGGTTGTAGCCCAGGCCCGCCCAGGCCCGGAGCACCTCGGCCACGGGCGCGCTCGCGAGATCGACGGGGGTTGGCCAGCGGGCGATCCAGGTCGTCCACGCCTCGGCCGCGCGGACCGCCTGCGTCCGCTGGGCCATCAGCTCCGACACCAGGACCGCGTACGGATCGGTCGTGCGGCGGAAGGCCAAGGGTCGGCCTGCCACGGCATACCAGGCGAGGATGGCCGCGCGGGCTGGCGGCGGGACAAGGACGTCGGGATCCCCGGGCGGAGTCACGCCGCCAAGGGTATCGGGGCGAGAACGAGATGGCAGGCACCGCGGCGGCGCCGGACAGGGCCACGGGCCGGAGCGGCGCCCCGCGGCGGCGGGTGGCTCGAATCCTCAGCCCGGGCGATACTGGACTCTCTTAACCCGCACCGGACCCTCTACCAGCGTGACCCTCGGCGCCGACATCGGGATCTTCGCCATCTCGCTCCTCGCCGGGGTCGTCGGCGCCCTCGCGGGCGTCGGCGGCGGCATCCTGGTGGTGCCCGCCCTCACGATGCTGTTCGGGGTGGACATCCGGCTCGCCATCGGCGCCAGCATCGTGAGCGTCATCGCCACCAGCTCGGGCGCCGCCGCCGCCTACGTCCGCGACGGCATAACCGACATGCGGGTGGGCATGTTCCTCGAGCTCGCCACCACCACGGGCGCCGTGGCCGGGGCGCTGCTCGCCGCGTCCGTCGCGCCCGCCGCCCTGTTCGTCCTGCTCGGGCTGGTGCTGCTGTTCTCCGCGGCCCAGCAGGCCCTCCGCCTCGGCGAGGAGCTGCCGCCGGTCGCCGAGGCCACGTCCCTCGCGGCCCGCATGCGCCTCGTCGGCGCCTACCCGGACGCGCGGCTCGGGCGGGACGTCCCCTACGCCGCCCAGCGCGTCCCGCTCGGCTTCGCGATGATGGCCGGCGCGGGCGTCGTGTCGGGGCTGCTGGGCATCGGCTCGGGCGCGCTCAAGGTGCTCGCCATGGACGGGGCGATGCGCCTGCCGATGAAGGTGAGCTCGGCAACGAGCAACTTCATGATCGGCGTCACGGCGGCCGCGTCGGCGGGCATCTACCTCGGGCGCGGCGACGTGGACCCGACGCTCGCGGCGCCCGTCGCGCTCGGCGTGCTCGCCGGCGCCACGGCGGGGGCCCGGGTGCTGCCGCGCCTGTCGAACCGCGCGGTGCGCCTGGTCTTCCTGCCCGTGCTGCTCGCGGTGGGAATCCAGACGCTCCTGCGGGGCTTCGGGGTGGGCGCGTGAACGCCGACCGCTTCCGCATCCTGGTCAGCGGCGTGCTGATCATCGGCGTGGTCCTCTCCGCCACGCTGGTCGCGTTCGGCCTCGCGACCGCCCTCCTCGTGGGCTGGGGCGGGTCGCTGTCGGGCGCAGCGCCCGACGGCGCGGCCGTCACCGCGTTCGCGGGCATGGGGACCAACCTCGCGGCCCTGCGGCCGGTCGGGTTCGCGCAGCTGGGCCTGGTGATCCTGCTCGCGACGCCGGTGGCGCGCGTCGCCGCGTCGGTGGTGGCGTTCCTGGCCGAGGGCGACCACCTCTACGCGACGATCACGGCGACGGTGCTCCTGATCCTGCTGGCGAGCCTGTTCCTGCTGCGCTGAGGGGCGGCGGCACGGCCCGGCGGGCGGCCCGGCGGCCACGCCCCGCCGGTCAGGCCCCGGCGCGCTGCGCCACCACCACCGTGTCGGCGGACAGGCGCCCGTCGCCCAGGTCGTGCTCGACCTGCCGGGCCTCGAGGATGGCCAGCCCGGACAGGTCCGCGGCCACCTCGTCCGGCACGTAGAGGAACGCCGGGTCCCGGGGCCCGGCGACGTCTCGCCCGAGGTTCGACCGGTCGTGACCCACGATGAGCAGGCGACCTCCGGGTGCCAGGGCAGCGGCAGCCTTCGCGAACACCGCCCGGCGGTCACCGCGCGGCAGGTGCAGGAACATCACGATGGCGAGGTCGGCAGAGGCCGGGGCTGGCCGCCAGGAGAGCAGGTCCGCGTGGACCCAGGTCGCCGTCACGCCGGCCCGGTCAGCTGACGCACGGGCCCGCTCGAGCGCCACCCCGGAGAAGTCCACCCCGGTAGCGGTCCAGCCACGGGACGCAAGCCAGATGGTGTTGCGCCCGTCGCCCGCGGCGAGGTCAAGCGATCGTCCGGGAGGCAGCGGGCCGGCAACCGAGACCAGCACCGGATCCGGCTCGCTCGACTCGATGTGCCCGCGGGACGCGTGCCGCTCGTCCCACAGCTGCTGATGGGTCTTGGCCGGCCCGTCGGTCATGCGCATCTCTCCTGTCGTCACAGTGGCGAGAGCCGCTCGCGGACCCGCCGCGCGATCGCGTCCTCCACCACCGAGTCCGGGTCGCGCAGACCGCCCAGCGTGGCGCGGACGCCCACCAGGCTCGCGTACAGCGGCGGGCAGGTGGGGCACGTCTCGAGGTGGGCCTCGACCGCCGCCTTGGTGGCCTCGTCAAGATCGCCGTCAAGGTACCCCGAGACGTGGCGACGGGCCCGCCAGCAGCGGAGCGGCTGGGCCTCGCTGGCACGGCGGCGCGCGTCGTCCTCCGCCAAGGCACTCACGAGCATCATCCTCCCGCGACGCAGGCGCTGCTTGGTGGCGGGGAGGCCGGCCCCCGTCGCGGCCGCGATCTCGGCTGCCGTCCAGCCCACGGCGTCGTGGAGCAGCACCGCCACGCGATACACGGCCGGCAGCCTGGTGAGCGCGTCCTCCAGCTCGTCGCGGAGCTCGGCGCGCTCGAGCACCCGATCCGGGGCAACCGACCAGTGGTCGTCGTGCCAATCCGCCTCGACCGCGTCGATGTCCAGCTCGTCCCGGCTGGCCCGCGCCCGGTCGATCACCCGGTTGACCAGCGACCGACGCAGCCAGGCGGTCAGCGCGGACGGATCGCGGAGCTGGTCCCGCCGCCGCCACGCGCCGACGATCGTCTCCTGGGCGCAGTCCTCGGCCAGGTCCGCGTCGCGGACCAGCCGGGCGGCCAGGTGGACGAGCCGCGGCAGCTCCGCGACCAGCGCCGTCGCGAAGGGGTCGCCGGGGGCCGCGGCGTCGTCCAACGAGCGAGCGCCGGTCAGCGGGTCTTGGGCCGCGTGCTGAAGCCGACCAGCGCGTAGAGCGCGCAGAAGCCGGTCAGGCCCGTGAAGACCAGGACCACCGCCAGGACCCACGCGACGATCGCGAGGACGCCGCTGGCGACGCCCGCCAGGGCAAGGGCAGCGAGGATGACGCCGACGACGACGCGGACGGCGCGATCGGCGGTGGACTCGTTCTGGGCGAGACGCATTTGGGGGTTCCTCCTTGGGCACTCAGGCCCCAAAACGGGACCTCTATGCCATAGACGCGGTCAGCGTCCGAATGGATACATCGGTCTACAGGCCGGGGAGGCGGCGCATCCGGCCGAGCTTTGTCAAGCGCGCGTACACACCCCAGGCCCGCTTCATCCAGTGACCCACGACCGGGAGCGGGACGACGAAGTTCCGCCTGCGGCCGCGGTAGATCATCGCCGCACCATTGCCGACGTCCATCAGGCAGACGATCGACAGGTGCGCCTGGTAGCCCTTGCGCTCGGAGCTGCCGCGCTCGGCCGCGATGATGTTCGCCGCGGCGTTGCGGGCCATGGCCTCCGCCGTGTGGCCCTGCTTGGCCAGCCACTCCGGGCCCTCGAGCGCCGCCACGTCACCGGCGGCGTAGACGTCGGTGGTGCCGTGCACCAACCCGTGGTCGTCGATCCGCACGAAGCCCGCCTCGTTGAGCGGCAGGTCCGACGCGGCGAGGACCGGGTGGCCCGAGGCGGCGGGGATGAACAGGACGAGGTCCGCCTCGAGGCGCGAGCCGTCGGTGAAGGCGACGCCGGCCTCGTCGAAGCTGGCGATGGGCGTGCCGGTCCGCGAGCCGATGCCGCTCTTGCCCAGCATGGCGCCGGTGAGGCTCATGGCGCGGGGGCCCATGCGCTCGCCCGGCTCCGCCATCGGCGCGAAGAACGTGAGGGTGAACCTGTCGCGCGCGCCCCTCCGTCGCAGCATCTGGTCGATGTTGAACAGGAGCTCGAAGGCAGGGCCGCCGCGCACGGCCGAGCGGTCCCTGGGGTTGCCCCCGAAGCCGCAGGCGATCGAGCCGCTCCCCGTGGCGAGGAGCGCGTCGAGCCGATCCCGGATCGCGAGCGCCGTGTCCGGGGCGCCACAGATCGAGTAGGAGTGCTCGACGCCCTTGGGCTGGAGCTTCGCGCCGCCAAGCGCGATGACGAGGTAGTCATAGCCGAGGTCGCCGCCCGCGAGGCGGACGGTGTGGTCAGCCGAGCGGATGGCCTCCACGCGGTCCACCACGAGCCGGAACCCGCGCCGCTGGGCGATCTCGCGCAGGGGGACGCGAGCGCCATCCGGCTCCATCCCGCGGACGGGGATCCAGATGGAGACGGGGTTCAGGTACAGGAAGTCGCGATCCGAGACGAGCGTGACGTCGAAACGGCTCGATCGCGCGAGGCCGGCGGCGGCCTCCACGCCCGCGAACCCGCCGCCGAGGACGAGGGCCCTGAGGGGGCCCGCGACGGCGGGCTCAGACGGGGCGCCCATCTCAGGCGGTGGCGCCGTCGCGCAGGACCGCGAGCAGGTCCGTGCTCTCGATGATCAGGTGGTCCTTGTCGTCGATCTTGATCTCGGTGCCGGTGTACTTGGGGAACAGGACGCGCTCGCCCACCTTGACCTTGATCGTCTCGGTGTCGTCGCCAATCGCCACGACCTCGCCGCGCTGCGGCTTCTCCTTGGCGGTGTCGGGGATCACCAGGCCGGACGCGGTCCGGTTCTCCTGGGCCAGGACGAGGACGAGGACACGGCTGCCGAGGGGCTGGACGGTCTCAGACACGAGTGCTTCTCCTTGTGGTCGAGGACGGCTCAGTTGGGGCGAAGGCCGAGCATCGAGTCGATGCGCGCCTGGTCGAATCCGACGATCGGGCGGCCGTCGATCTCGATCACCGGCACGCCCATCTGGCCCGTGCGGCGGACGAGGTCGCGGGCGGCAGCCGCGTCCCGGCTGACGTCCACGTCACGGAAGGGGACGCCGCGCCCGCGCAGGTAGGTCTTGGCCTTGGTGCACCAGGGGCATGACGGCGTCGAGAAGACGATAACCCGGTGCGGCCGGGCGGTGGGTGTCGGGTTCGACATGGTTCGACGGTTCCCTGCTTGTAATTGCGTATTTGCGCAACTACTGTCACAGTAGCAGGAAAGCGGACCGTTGCGCAAGCCTCCGGGCGCGCCTAGTGTTCGGACCGCGTCCTCCCGCGGCACGCGCCGCCACGGCTCGGCCCGATGCGCAGACGAACGGAGGAATGATGGCTCGCGTCGCCATTCTGGGCGCAGGTTTCGCCGGCCACACGGCAGCCCTGTACCTCGGCAGCAAGCTCGGCAAAAGCCATGAGGTCACGGTCGTCAACCGGCTCGAGACATTCTCCTACGTGCCCTCGTGGGTCTGGGTGGGAGTGGGCCGGATGCCGCTGGCCAAGACCCAGTTCGCCCTCCGGCCCGTGTACCGGAAGTTCGGCGTCCGCTTCATCCTGGGCGCGGCCACGGAGATCCACCCGGACGAGCGGTACGTCGTCGTGGAGCCGGCCGACGGGAGCCCGGCCGACGCACGCGTGGACTACGACTACCTGATCGTCGCGACCGGCCCGAGGCTCGACTTCGCCGGGACGCCCGGCCTGGGGCCGGACCGCGGGCACACCGAGTCCATCTGCACCGGGCCGCACGCGGAGCACGCCCGGGACCGCTACCTCGCCGAGGTCGAGCGGCTCAGGAAGGGCGAGAAGCGGCGCTTCGTCGTGGGCACCGGGCATCCGGGCGCCACCTGCCAGGGCGCGGCCTTCGAGTACATCACCAACATCCACAAGGACCTGGTGCGCCGGGGCGTGCGCGAGAACGCGGACCTGCTCTGGCTGTCCAACGAGCGGGCCGTCGGCGACTTCGGCGTCCGCGGGGTGGAGGTCCGGCGCGGAGGCAAGACGGTCTCGAGCGCGGCGTTCATCGAGGCGGCGTTCAAGGAGTACGGGATCCGGCACCAGGTCCAGACCGGCGTCACCGAGGTCACCCCCGAGGCCATCCGCTGGGAGGACTACGAGGGCCGCCGGGGCGAGACGCCCTACGACTTCGCGATGCTCATCCCGCGCTTCCTGGGCCAACCGCTCAAGGTCGTCGGCAAGGACGGCGCGGACCTCTCGGCCGACGTGCTGGCACCCAACGGCATGGTCAAGGTGGACGCGACGTACGGCCTGCCGTACGAGGAGCTGATCCGCAACCCGGACGCCTGGCCGGAGCACTACCAGAATCCGCGCTACCCGGAGATCTTCGCCGCCGGCATCGCCTTCGCGCCCCCAGGGCCGATCTCGCAGCCGCACGCGAACCCCAACGGCATGAGCATCACGTCGGCGCCGCCCCGGACCGGCATGGTGTCGGGGATCATCGGGCGCGTCGTGGCGCTCAACATCATCGACCTCGTCAAGCACGGCCGGATGACCCACGGCGAGCGGATGACCGAGATGTACGCCGCCTGCATCGCGTCCATGGGCGACTCGCTCTGGGACGGCTCGGCCGCCACGATCATGATCTACCCCGTGGTGCCCGACCTTCGCCGCTATCCGAAGGAGGGCGGCCGCGACCTGTTCGTGACCCACCTCGAGATGGGCCTCGCGGGAGCGTGGATGAAGCGCATGCTCCACACCACGTTCATCTACAAGCTCAAGGGCGGCCTCGGCTGGCAGTTCATCCCCGAGTGAGCGCGCAACCCTCCCCCGCCCCGCCCCAAGCGCCCCCAGGAGTCGCCGCCATGGAGATCACCCCGCGCGACCGGTTCTGGATGAACTTCAAGCTGTTCCAGGCGTTCCGGTTCGTCGTCCTGAACCTCAAGATCCTCAAGGGCGTCAACGTCGCCAAGCGCTCGTAGCGGCGCGCGGCGACCCGTCGGCCGCGGGCCCGTCCCGCGGCCGCGCCGACTCAGCCGACAGCCGGCAGGTCGATCCAGACCATGGCGCCACCGCCCTCGCGGCTCGCCGCCCCCGCGCGCCCGCCGTGTGCCTCCACCACGGCCCTGACGATGGCGAGCCCGAGGCCGGACGTCGCCGTGCCCCGGTCCCGCGCGGGATCCGCCTGGTAGAACCGGTCGAAGACGCGCGGCAGGTCGTCGGGCGGGATCCCCCGGCCCTCGTCGAGCACCGCCAGGCGCACGCCATCCCCGGGCAGGGGCGACCGCTCCGCCCGCACCGTGATCCGGCTGCCGTCCGGCGCGTAGCGCAGCGCGTTGTCGAGCAGCGCGCCCAGCACCTGGCCGATGCGGTCCCGGTCAGCCCGGAGCTCGAGCCCGGCAAGGTCGCCGAGGTCGGGCACCAGCGCCACGCCGCGCGCCTCGGCCCGCGCCGCGAACGAGCGCACCGCGCCCTCGACGAGCTCGGCCGGACGGACGGCCGAGAGGGCCAGCGGCAGGGCCCCGGCCTCGGCCAGGCTCACCGTGCGCAGGTCGTCCACGACGCGCCCGAGGAGCCGCGCCTGGTCGCGAATGGTGGCGAGATGCCGGTCGTCGTGCTCGTAGACGCCATCGAGAACGGCGGCGGTCGTCGCCTCGATCACCGCGAGGGGCGTCTTCATCTCGTGGGCGGCGTCCGCGAAGAACCGGCGTCGCGCGGCCTCGTTGCGCTCGAGGTCGGCCGCCATGGCGTCGAAGGACCGCCCCAGGGAGCCTAGCTCGTCGCCCCGGCCGGCGACGCCCGAGCGGGCGGCGAGGTCCCCGGCAGCCACCGAGGCGGCGGCCTGCTCGAGGCGGACGAGCGGCCGGGCGATCCACCAGGCGATGACGATGCCCACCAGCGAGGCGATGGCCGCGGCGACGAGCGCGACGAGCGCGATGGTCGCGGCGGCCTCCTGCTGCGCCTGGGCCAGGTAGCCGCCGGCCGCACTGCCGAGGCCCGCACCCTGTCCCCGCCAGGGGCCCGCCCCCGGCGCTGACGCCCCGCCAGCCTCCATCATCGCGAACCCGCGACCCACGATGGGCGGCGCGAACACGGCCACGGCCGCCGCCGTCCCGATGGCCACGAGGGCGAACGCCACCGCGAGGCGCACGGCGAGGCCGGGCCTCCGGAGCTGCCGGACGATCACGCCCGCGCCGCCCGATAGCCGACGCCGCGGATCGTCTCGACGTAGTCGCGGCCGCCGTCACGGGGCCCGAGCTTGCGGCGCAGGTTCTTCACGTGGGTGTCGATGGTCCGGTCGAAGGCGTCGAACGCCTCGCCGAAGACCCTCTCCCCCAGCTGGCCGCGGCTGAGGGTGACGCCCGGGTGCTCCGCGAGGGCCTGCAGGAGGTCGAACTCGGCGCGGGTCAGGCCGAGGTCCGAGCCGGCGCGGCGAACCTCGCGGGCCGGCTCGTCGATCTCGAGGTCCAGGTAGCGACGCGTCCCGCTCGCCGCGCTCGGCGAGGCGCTCGCCGGTCCCGACGGCGCCGCGGCGCTGAGCCGGCGCAGGACCGCTCCCACCCGGGCCACGACCTCGCGCGGCTCGAACGGTTTGGTGACGTAATCGTCGGCGCCGATCTCGAGGCCCGCCACCCGGTCGATCACGTCGTCGCGGGCGGTGAGCAGGATGACCGCCGAGCGCCGTCCGGCGGCGCGGAGATCGCGCAGGACGTCGAAGCCGGACCTGCCGGGCAGCATCACGTCGAGCACGATCAGGTCCGGGTCGCCGTCCAGCGCAGCCGCCAGGGCGGCGTCGCCGTCGGCCGCGTAGCGGACCTCGTGGCCCTCGCGGGCCAGGTACGAGCCGACGATCTCGCGGATGTGGGGCTCGTCGTCGACAACCAGGATCGTGCTCATGGTGGACGCATCGTAGGGCGGGCGGCCGCA
>JAKAHL010000047.1 GCA_021815005.1 Chloroflexota bacterium | reverse complement strand
CAAGCATCCGCGCTCGGCTGCCGGCGACCTCCGCCCAGAGCATGGCGTTTCCCGGCCACGGCGCATCGGGGCTCGTCAGGGCGCGGTAGGCATCGGCTTCGGCGGCGGGGTAGGCGGCCCGGAAGAGGTCCGGCAGGCCGCTGACGAGGGCGCGTGTCTCTGCGGTGGAGCGCAGAACCAGCAGTCGCCCGATGCGCGGGGACCCGCTCGTCCACGGCCAGCCCCTCGCCGACGGGAGGCTGTCCGCCTTCAGGCTCGCCCAGCGGAGCTGCTGCTCGACGCGCCGCAGCTGGCCCTGGACCTCGGTGGCGACGACGTCGCTCGCGTGCCGGTCGCTGAGCACGACATCGATCACGCCCTTCGCCGGCGCCAGGACGGAGACCTCCAGCCGGGGCGCCCAGCGACGATGCGCCAGGCCGAGCAGGGCATCCGTGATGGGCGCCGACACGCGGTCGTGGATCCGCGGCCCCACCGTCGGGAACAGCCTGAGGCTGGGCTCCATGCCGAGCGCGGTGGCGATGGCCGTGAGCACCGCGAGCGACGGCTCGCGCCTGCCGCCCTCGATCTGCGAGAGGACCGACTGGTCGATCCCCGCGGCGGCCGCAAGCGCTCGCTGGGAGACGCCGCGATCCAGGCGGGCCGACCGCAGGTCCCCGGCCAGCCGATGCGCGAGCTGGCGATGCCGCCCACGAGCCGCGCGAGCGATCAGGGTGTCGGCCACGCATCGAAGCAGAGCACGGAGCCCTTTGCGGCGCCTTATCAGGCGGGTCCCGCGGTGCCGCGCGATGCCGTGGCGACATCAAACCGGGCCGGAACGCCGCCTCTGCCGTGGATGGGCGGCCGTGCCGATGCCTGCCAGGCATCATCGAGCGGCTCTCGTGCGCCGGGAGCATCGAACGTGCCGTGAGAGGCGCGTCCGTGGCCCGGTTTGATGCCCCTGCGGCATCTTCGGGGCGGCATCGCGCGCCGGCCTGCTGGCCAGACGCGGCGTCAGCCCCTGCCGAATCCCTCCGGCACGCCCGGCAGCGCCTCCCCCAGCCCGAACGGCGCCCCCGCTTCGCGCACGCGCGCGGCCATCGCCGCCGCCACGCCGGCCTCTACCTCGGGCAGCGGGTGCGTCGCCATGATCTCCTCGACTCGGCCGCGCGCCCGGCCGAACGCATCCTCGCCGCCGGCGTCGAGCCACGCCCGCCGGGACTGCCGGTCGATGATCCGCGACGGCAGGTACTGCTCCGACTTGAACAGCCTCCGCGTCTCGGGCAGCTCCAGGAACCGGCCCTCGGGCCCGGCCTCCGCGAACGCCCCCGTCGCGAGCGTCTCGGTCGGCGTGCCGATCCCGCGCAGCAGCCGCTGCGCCATGCCGATCACCTCGGCGTCCACCACCAGCTTCTCGGCCGACTGCGCGAGCAGGAAGTCGAGCATGCCCGGGCCGGAGATCAGGTCCACGCCCGCCAGCGCGCCGACGAGGGCGGTCATGCCCGTCTCGAGGCCCGCCTGAGCGTCCACGATCTTCGAGTCCGTGGCGCCCATGTAGGCGTGCGTCGGCAGGCCGAGCCGGTGCCCGACCGCGGCGTACCCGCCGTCGATCATCGCGGTCTCGATCGCGCCCATCGGCGTGGCGCCGGTCCGCATGTCCACGATGGCCGGAGCGCCGCCCCAGACGATCGGGGCTCCGGGGGCGGCCAGCTGGTTGAGCACGACGCCCGCGAGGCACTCTGCCGCGTGCTGCACGATCGACCCGATGAGGGTCACCGGCGCCGCGACGCCCGCCAGCGGCATCGAGACCATCTCGGCGGGCACGCCCGCCCGGCCCAGGTCCATGATGTTGCGGCAGGCGAACTCGGACCAGGTCAGCGGCGGCGAGGGGCAGACGTCGAACACGGCCCGCGGCTTGTCGGCGAGCGCCTGCCGGCCGCCCGCGTCGAGCGCCAGCAGATCGACCATGACGCCCGAGCCCCGCGGCGTGAACGCACCGGTCACGATGGGCTTGTCCGAGTTGGCGAGGCAGACGAAGAGCCGGTACAGATCGCCGATCTCGGTGGGCACGTCATGGCACACGATCGCGGTCGAGACCGCGTCGTACGCTGGCAGCGCGTCGGCGACGCGCGTGAGCCGGGCGAGGTCCGCGGCCATCGACTGGCGGGCCTCGAGCGTGATCGGGTCCAGGTACGCCACCCCTGACGACCCCGGGTCGAAGTGGACGGCGCCCGATCCGTAGCACACCGCGGGCTTGCCCGACCGCGTGTACAGGTCGAAGGCGTGGGGGACCGTGTCGAGCGCTCGCTGGACCATCGCCTGGGTGATCGCCACCCGGTTTCCGTCGGCGGTGCCGCCAGCGCCCACCAGGAGGCGGACGGCCTCGGGCTCCTCGACCTTGACGCCGGGGCCGGCGAGCAGCGCCAGCGCCTCGTCCACGACGCGGTCGATCAGGGCGGGTTCGAGGAGCTCGAAGCTGGGTCGCATGGGATCTCCGGACTGGGCGGGGTGAGGTGCCCGACCTGGCTGGGCCGGGCACCGGGACTGGCGGGCGGGTCAGCCCCGCGGCCAGTGAGATCAGGGCTCAGGCGCCAAGGGCGGCCTTGCGGTGCCCCTCGACGAGCCCGACGAGCTCGCGGTCGAGCGCGGGGTCCAGCGGCTCGGGATGGTGGTTCCGGATCAGATGCCGCGCCTTCTCGAGCGCGTCGCGGTGGTACTTGTCCGGGTCGTCCTGCCACTGGCCGTACGTGCGCCGGTCAAGGTAGCTGGCCTTCCACAGGCCCTTCATCGCCGTGCGCGTGTGCGGGAGCGTCAGGTACTCGCCGCCTGGTCCCACCTCGGCGATGGCCGCGAGCGAGAGCGCCTCGTCGTCGAACGGGATGCCGCGCAGCATCGCCTCCACGATCGACGCGATCTCCGCGTCGAGGATCATCTGCTCGAACGACCAGATCCGCGACCCGTGCAGCAGGCCCACGCCGAGGAGCATGTCCGAGCCGGCGACCGAGGCCATGAACGACGACAGGCCGTTCTCCAGACCCGCCTGCCAGCCGGAGGTGTGGTCGCCGGTGGCGAACGCGCCCATCGAGAGCGGCACGTTGTAGAAGTCCGACAGGGCGTTGGTGGCCGCGCCGAACAGGAAGTCCTCGGGCCCGCCGCCCGTGTAGGCGCCAGTCCGCAGGTCCATCGCGGTCTGCGCGGCGGCGTAGTAGACCGGCGAGCCCGGGTACGCCAGCTGCATCAGCGCCATTGCGCTCACGACCTCGGCGTTGCCCACCACGAGCGAGCCGGCGATGGTCGCCGGGCCGCTGAACGCGCACGAGGCCATGGTCATGAAGCCCACCGGCACGCCGGCCTCGGCCGCGACCAGGGAGGCCTCGATCGGGCCGCCGTCGTGGGCCAGCGGGCTGATCGTGCACTGCATCAGGGACAGGACGGGACGCTGGCGCAGGGCGTCGCGCCCGCCGGCCACCGCCGCAGCCATGGCGATCGCGGTCCGGGCGTCCTCGGCGGTGACCACGGTCTCCGTCTGGACGTGCTTGGTGGAGTTGCGCCAGACGGCGAGCAGCTCCTCGTGGGTGCGGGTGGCCGGGTCGGCGTCCTGCGCGGACACGGCGACCCAGTGGAAGCCCACCTGGTCGAGCGCGTCGGCGACGCGGGCGATGTCCGCGACGTCCTGCAGCGAGGACCGGCGGACCTGGAGCGTCCACGGGTCCAGCACCTCGATGCCGCAGCCGTCGGTGGCGATGTGGACGTGGTGGCCGTCGAGCGGCAGGTCCTGGGCCGGGTTCCGCGCGGCCAGGGTGTACGCCGGCGGGGCCGTCTTGAGCGCGGCCTCGATGATGTGCGAGGGCACCTTCACGATGCTCGTCGCACGGTCAACGGTGGCGCCATGGGCAGCCCAGATGTCGAGGGCCTGCTCGGACGGGAACTTGACGCCGACCTTCTCGATGACCTCGAGGGTGGCCTGGTGGATGCGGTTGATGGCGGCGGGCGAGAGCACCTCGAGACGAGGGCGCACCCCAGCAGCTGTTGCCGGTGCCGTGTTCATGCGTGCCTCCGGCCGGGTCGGGTGGCGACCCGGCAGCCTGTGCGGGGCGGCGGGCCGCCCCGAGGATCGCTGCGCGAGGGCGGTCAGGCCCCGACGAGCTGGCGGACGAGGGCCACGGCCCCGATGGCATCCTCGCTGTACCCGTCCGCGCCGATCTCGGCCGCCCACGTCGAGGACGCCGGGGCGCCGCCGACGATGACCCGGCACTTGGGGCGCAGGCCGGCCGCGTCGAACTTCTCGACCACCGTGCGCTGGCCGGCCATCGTGGTGGTCAGCAGCGCCGACACGCCGACGATGTCCGCGTTGTGCGCCTGCGCCGCCTCGACGAAGCGGTCCGGGTCCACGTTGACGCCGAGGTCGTGGACCTCGAAGCCGCTCGTGGCGAGCATCATGCCGACGAGGTTCTTGCCGATCTCGTGGATGTCGCCCTTGACCGTGCCCAGGACGACCCGGCCCAGCACGTGGCGCTCGGTGGCCTCCGCCTTCATGACCGGCTCCAGGATGGCGACCGCCTTCTGCATCGCTCGGGCGGAGAGCATCATGTCGGGCAGGAAGAGCTCGCCGATGCCGAACTGCTCGCCGACGTAGGTCAGGCCCGGCACGAAGCCCTTGTCGATCGCGTCCAGCGGCGGGACACCGTTCGCCAGCGCCTGCTCGGCCAGGGCAGCCGATGCAACCGCGTCGCCGTCGATGACCGACTGGCGCATCTGGGCGAACAGTTCCTCGCTCATGTCGTCATTCCTCCGGTCGCCGCGCCGGCACGCGCCGGCGGTGGGTGCGTCACGTGACGCGGATCAGGTCCCGAGCGACGCCCGGGGTGGCGGGACGGCGGGTTCGTGCCCGCGCCCGGCACAGCCGACGGCCGGCGCCCATGGCTCCGGCGACCGGCACGAACAATCGCAGGATGATGGATATCACCTTATGGGCACGCGGTGGGGGGCCTGATCCGCGCCAAGGAACGCCCGCCCGCGCCGTGCCGGAGCGGCCGATGCCCGGCGGCTGGAGCCAGGGCGGAAGGTCCCATCGCCGCGGGCCCCACGGCTGCGCGGGTTGCGGGGGTCCCAACTAGACTTCCCAGATGCCCGATTTCGTCCACGGGTCCGAGCGGCGCCCGCTCGTGCCCGGCCAGACCATCTTCGATGTGGCCGGCGAGCTGTCCGTGGTGGTCCCGGCATCGTGCAAGATGACTGGCCGCTGCCACGAGTGCGTGGTGGAGATCCGCTCGGGCGGGAGCCAGCTCACGCCGCGGACGGAGGAGGAATCGTTCCTCGGCCCCGCGTTCCGCCTCGCGTGCCAGGCGCGGGTGGCCTCGGCCGCGGAGGACGTGGAGTTCACCGTCCTCCGCCGTCGCCTGCGGATCCTGCTGGCGCCGGACGAGCAGCGAGCGGACCTGGACCTCGACCCCGCCGTGCGCGAGGTGAACGGCCGCCTCGTCGCTGACGACGGCACGGATCTCGGGGTCGTGGGCGGGGCGGCGGTCGGGGTCGCCGTGGACATCGGCACCACGACCGTCGTGCTGGAGCTGGTGGACCTGCGGACGGGCGCCGTGCTGGCGATCGCGTCGATCGAGAACCCCCAGCGCTTCGGCGGCAGCGACGTGATGACCCGCATCACGTACGAGGCCGAGGTTCCGGGCGAGCTCCGCCTCTCGCTCCGGCGGGCGCTCAACCACGAGCTCAAGCGGCTGTGCGCGGATCTGGGCCTGGACCGCAAGCAGCTCGTGGAGATGGTGATCGTCGGCAACCCGACGATGCGCGACCTCGCGTTCAACCTGGACATCCTGCCCATCGGCCGGCTGCCGTACCGCTCGGTCACCGAGACCGCCTGGCGGCGCGGCGAGGCGCCCACCACGATGATCTCGCGGCGCGCCCACGAGCTGGGCCTGATCATCCACCCGCAGGCTCGGGTGGTCGCGGGACCCCTCATCGCCTGCCATGTGGGCGCGGACGCCGCCGCGGACCTCGTGGCGGTGGACGCGATCGAGCGAGGCGGCTCGTTCCTGCTGGTGGACATCGGCACCAACACCGAGATCGTCGCCTCGGACGGGCACCGCATCCTCGCTGCCTCCAGCCCGGCCGGGCCCGCGTTCGAGGGCGGAGGCGTCCGCTACGGGATGCCGGGCGCCGACGGTGCCATCGAGCGGGTCGGCCTGCGGGACGGCCAGTTCCAGATCGAGGTCATCGGCGACGCGCCGCCCGAGGGCATCTGCGGGTCGGGCCTGGTGGACCTGCTCGCGGTCCTGCGGCGCTCGGGCCGGATGACCGACCGCGGCAGCTTCGCGGACCGCTCGGACGAGATCCGCATCGTGGACCAGCCCCGCATCACGTTCTCGCGCGCCGACGCGGGCCACCTCTCGATCGCCAAGGCGGCGACCGCCGTGGGCCAGCGCGTCCTGCTCCGGCGGCTCGGCCTGCGGCCCGAGGACCTTGACCGCGTGTACCTCGCGGGCGGCTTCGCCAATGCGCTCGACATCCGCACCGCGGTGGAGATCGGCCTCCTGGTGGACGCCCGCCCGGAGCGCATGATCCGCGTGGGCAATGCGTCGATCGCCGGCGCCCGCGCGCTGCTCCTGTCCCGGCGCCGCCGGGCCGAGCTGGACGACATCGTTCGCCGCATCGAGCACGTGGAGCTCGAGTCCGAGCCGGACTTCTTCGATATGTTCACCGACGGCTGTCTGTTCGACCCAATCGCTGTCTGAGGTTGTTGCCATGAGCTCCGCGCCCAACCCCGCCGACGCCGCGTCCGCACCGGCAGCCCCTTCCGCCGGCCCCGGCGCCCTGAGGACGGCGCTGTCCGGCCCAGACACGTTCGCCACCGTGGTGGAGCTGGTGCCCTGGGCGGGCGAGCTCGTGGACGCCAAGGGCGCCTCGCAGCTCAAGGCCGCCCGGGAGCTGGCCGGCAACCCGCGGATCACCGCGATGTCCATCACCGACAACGCGGGCGGCCACGCCAAGCTCTCGCCGTCCGCGCTCGGGGCCGAGGTCGCCAAGCTCGGCCACGACGCGATCGTCCACGTCGCCTGCCGCGACCGGTCGCGCAACGCGCTCCAGAGCCTGGGCTGGGAGCTGCTCAGCCGCGGGCTCACCTCGGTGCTCGCGCTGACCGGCGACTACCCGGAGTCCGGCTACGAGGGCCTGTCGCGGCCGGTCTTCGACATCGACTCCGCGGCGCTCCTCCACATGTACCGCGGCCTGGGCGAGGAGGCGGCCGCCAAGGCCGCCGCGGCCGACCCCGAGGCGGACCCCGACGCGCACCGCTTCCTGCTGGGCTGCGCCATCGACCCGTACAAGCGCGTCGAGCGCGACCTCGTCCCGCAGTACCTCAAGCTCGCGCTCAAGGTGCGCAGCGGGGCTGACTACGCCATCGCGCAGGTGGGCTACGACGCTCGCAAGCTGGCTGAGCTGCTCGCGGTCATCCGGCGCGACAGCCTGGGCATCCCGGCCGTCGCCAACGCGTACATCCTCTCGGCGCCGGTCGCCCGCGCCTTCAACGCGGGCAAGGTCCCCGGCTGCGTGGTCACCGACGACCTGCTCGCGGTGGCCGAGCAGCAGGCCAAGGCCGCCGACAAGGGTCGTGCGTTCTTCCTCGAGTTCGCGGCGAAGCAGGCGATCGTCGCCCGCGGGCTCGGCTTCAAGGGCGTCTACTTCTCCGGTCACCGCAACGCGGGCGAGATCGCCAGGATCCTCGAGCTGATCGACGCCCACCCGGCCGCAGACTGGAAGGCGCTCCTGCCGGACGTCTCGTGGGCGCTGCCGGCCGCGTTCCAGCTGTTCGAGCGCGATGGGGACGGCCTGCCCACGGGTGCGCCCGCCAAGGCCTACGCCCGCTCGCTCACGCCGGCCGCTCGCAAGGCGGCCCGGTCCAAGGTGGACCCGCTCTACCGCTTCAGCCGGATCGTGCACCAGCGCGCGTTCGAGCCGGGCGTGCCCGGGTTCAACGCGTGGGGCAAGGTCTTCGATCAGATCGAGCGGCACAAGCTCGACAAGCCGGTCCACGTGTTCGAGCAGGCCGTCAAGCTGCCCATGTACGACTGCCGCGACTGCGGCGACTGCTCGCTGCCCGACATCGCCTACCTGTGTCCCGAGAGCCACTGCCAGAAGAACCAGCGCAACGGTCCGTGCGGGGGCGCGCACGACGGCCTGTGCGAGGTCCCGGGCCACACCTGCATCTGGGCGGATGCCTACAAGCGCCTCAAGCCGTACGGCGAGGAGCTCACGATGCTCGACCGGGCGCCCGTGTTCCAGGACAACACGCTGCGGCGAACCTCGGCGTGGGGCAACGCGTTCCTCGACCGGGACCACATCGCCAAGCGGCTGGGCCGGGCCAAGCCCCCCGAGGCCGTGCCGGCCCCGGCGCCGAAGCCCGCGGTGGCGGCCCCGAAACCGGATGCGGCGCCGGCGGGCCCCAAGCCCGACGCCGAGGGGCCGGCCCCCAAGGCGGACGCGACCCGGTGACCGCGAGGCGGGCGACCGCGACCCGCCGCGGCGGGCGACGTCAGGCTGCCGGGATCGCCTTGACGACGCCCTCGTCCCAGCTCATCGCCAGGCGCTCGCCCGGCTGGAGCACGAGCATGTCATCGTCCCACTCGCCGTAGACCAGCTTGCGCAGCAGGACCATCGAGCCCTCCATCTGGTCGAACGCCCAGCCGCGCCGCTCCGCCTGCTCGCGTGCGTACGACGCCGAGGCGGTCTCGTCGGCGACGCCCATCTGAACGAACGCCGCCCGCTGGTAGTGCGACTTCCAGGCCCCCATGACCTCCATCAGGTACTCGGCGTTGTCCTCGCCGTACTTCTCGACGTACTCGGCGCGGATCGCGTCCATGTCGTCGTCGGCATCGCCGGACACCCCGAGCCCGATGGACTTGGCGTTGTACCCCTGGTTCCGCTCCACCTGGTCGTTCACGTACCAGTACGTGGTCGAGGCGCCGAACTCCGAGGCGTATCGCTCCCGATCGCCCAGGAACAGCGTGATGCAGTCGTGGGCGCGGGGCAGGACCACCGGCGTGTCGCGGGCCGCGATCCCCGCGGTCGCGCCGCCGCACAGGCCGTAGCCGAGGACGATGGCGTCGTAGCCCGGCTCCGCCGCGTCGATCTCGCGCTGGAGGATGTCCCGCAGCTTGACCGGCTCGTTGTGCAGGCCGCGGGCGAACAGGCGGATATCCACGACGTGCGGCGAGCGGGCGGCGCTGAGGTACACGGGTCGGGCCACGACGTCGCACGAGATCAGGAGCAGCTTCATCGGGCGTCGGTCCACATGGGTGCCGATCGTAGCAGCGGCCCCCGCCGACCCGGCGAGACCGGGCGTTTTCCCCTACCTCGCGCGGAGGCTGGTCAGGTGGCGGGCCGCCGCATACCATGCGTCCACTGCTGTCGGCATCGGCTGCCGGCGGCCGGGGGCGAGGCTTGCATGGGCACCGAAGTCGAGGTCTGGGCGCCGGCGCAACACGACCGGTACCGGCGCGCCCTGGACCAGGCGTGGGACGAGTTCGAGGATGACTACTACGCCACGATCCGGCGTGTCGGCCTCAAGTCCATGGCAGCCGTGCACGCCAAGCGCTATCGCGAGCGGGGCCGCATGATCAAGTCGATGGCGGACGGCCTGCTTGCCAAGCGGACCCGCACCGAGGAGACGCCCGAGGCCATCCGCAAGGCGGTGGCCGAGCTGACGCAGTTCCGGCGCAGCCTCAACGAGCTCTAGCGGCGGTTCGGCGCCCGGCGCAGGTTTCGCCTGCGCGGGGCATGCTTGGCGCGATGACCGAACCGCACCGACCCTCCCGATCCTGGAGCCCGGCCCCCGCCGAGGACCTACCCGCACCGCGTCGGCGGCCCGCCGAGGAGCGGGCGGCCCTCGCCGCGTCGTCCCGCCGCGCCACACGCCTGGCGATCGTCGCCATCGTGGCCTCGGGCATCGCGCTGGGGCTGACGGCTTGGCGCGTGCTAGCCCCGCCCGGCGCCTCATGCCAGACGGACGTCTGGAGCGCCCAGCCCGCGGCGAACGACATGCCCACCGGGTGGACCATGGCGGGCACGACGTTCGACGCCAACCGCCGCACGACGCAGTACGTCGGCCCGGCCTCGGCCACCGGCTCGGGCAGCCCGAACGTGCTTGCCACCGTCACGTGCCTGCTGGACGGCGCGGCCGACGCCGTGGCGCGCGCGGAGGCGGCGGCCCGGTCCATCGGCCAGGTCGTGAGCACCAGGAGCGACCTCTCCGACGGCGGGTTCGAGGCGACCGACACGTCCGGCGCGATCTTCCTGGAGTTCCGCCGCGGCGCCATCGTGGTGGACCTCGCGGCCGCCAACGGCGCCACGCCCACCGATATCGAGACCGTGGCGTCGGGCTTCGACAAGGCGCTGGGCGGTGACGGCGGGGCCATTGCCACCCCGGCCCCCTCGAGCTCCGGCGCGGCGGCGTGGGTGGCCTTGGCCGCGG
>JAKAHL010000046.1 GCA_021815005.1 Chloroflexota bacterium | reverse complement strand
CCCGGCCGAGCAGGGCGTCGCGCAGCGAGCCGCCCACGACGTACGCGGCGTGGCCGGCCTCGACGAGACGGTCGATCAGGGCGAGGACGGCGGACGGGACCATGCCCGCGAGGCGGGCGGCCTCGTCCCCCGCGCCGCCATCGGCCCCGTCGTCATCGGCGCGCATGCCGCGCCTAGTTGGTGCCGAGGAACAGGTAGTCGCGCCAGGCCTCGTTGCGCGTGTCGTCGAGGTAGGGCGTGAACAGCGAGTAGATGTCGCTCCGGGGCTCGAACGGCAGGCGGAGCAGGCGGAGCCGCGCCTCCTCGGGTGTGCGGTCGCCCTTGCGGTGGTTGCACGTGCGGCACGCGGCGACGAGGTTCTCCCAGGTGTGCCCGCCGCCGCGGTGGCGCGGCACGACGTGGTCGAGGGTGAGGTCGTTGCCCGTCTTGCCGCAGTACTGGCAGGTGTGCTGGTCGCGGACGAAGATCTCGCGCCGCGACAGCTTGACGCGCGGCCGCGGCCGGCGGATCTGGTGCTGGAGGCGGATGACGCTGGGCGCCCGGTAGGAAGAGCGCACCGAGCGGATCTCCTGGTGGTCGAACTCGATCACCTCGGCCTTCTCGCCGAAGACGAGCCTGAACGCCCGCGGCAGGTTGCAGACGTTCAGGGGTTCGTAGTTCTGGTTCAGCACGAGAACAACCCCGTCCACGCCCAAACCATAGCAGCGCGCGACGGTTCGCGTCCGAGCCGTGCTGGTGAGCGGGCGGTCAGCGTGGCGCGAGCGGCAACCGCGGCCGGGACGACGGGCCGCCCGCGAGGGCGCGCTACATCCGCGGCGGTGTCATCTCCCGCTCGATCTGCGCGACCCGGACCTCGATCCGGCTGACCTCGGCGCTCGCCGCCTCCCACTCGGGCCCACCGGGCTCGGCAGCGAGTCGCCGCAGGCGAGCCTCGCGGTGCAGGGCGAGGAGCTCCTCGCGGGTGGACGGCAGGGGCTGGGCAACGGTCTCGCTGGCGGTCATGGGTCCTCCCTGGTCGATGGGGACAGGGTAGCGCGACGCAGATCCCGGCCGGGGATCCACCACGTCACCGCGCGCTGCCCGCCTCCGGCCCTACCCGCGCACCACGCGGACCGGCATCCCCGGCCGCACCTCGCCCTCGCGCAGCACGCGGGCGTACCAGCGCGCGTCCTCCGGGTGAACCTTGCCGCTGATCCGCGCGATGCGCCGCCCGACGAACCAGTGGGCGAGCGTCTGGCACGGCGCTGTGTGCTTGGTCAGCTCCAGCTCCACCGCGGTCTCGCCCTCGCCCACCACCAGCCGGTCGCCGGCCGCGAGCTGCCCCCAGGCGATCCCCAGCAGCGTGAGGTTCTCGCCGTACGCGCCCGGGAACGCCCGGTGGCCGTCGGCGCGGACCCGCTCGATGGCCTCCTGCGCGTACAGGCACACGGCCTGGTCGGGCCCGCCGTGCACGGGCTCGGGCTCCGTGTGGGCGTCGTTCGTCGGCCCGAGCCGCGCGAAGGACGAGCCGGCGACCGGCGGCTTCGGCACCCCGCCGGCGTTGGCGTTGACCGCGACGACGAACCCGACGTCCCCCGGCTCGGGCGACGCGCGCTCGGCCCAGAGCACCTCCGTGTCGTACGGCAGCTCGATCGTGGTGGCGCCGGCGGTCAGCGGGTCGGCGGCGAGCAGCGCCCGCACCTCGTCGAGCAGGCCGGCCCGCACCTCGGACGAGGCCGCTGCCACGTAGCTCACCGACGCGACGCGGTCCAGCACGCCCTCGGGCGAGAGCCTCTGGACCTGGCGGAAGCGCTGCCGCTGCCACGGCCCGAAGAGCCGCGTCCGGTCCAGCATGTCGCGCCACGCCGTGTCCCACACCTGCGGCTCGCCGACGGCGATGCGCCGGATCGCGTCATCGAGGCCGCGCACCCACGGCACCGTCGCGTCGCGGCGGTTGAAGACCAGCGCCAGCCGCCCGCCCGGCCGGAGCACGCGGTGTGCCTCGGACAGCGCGCGGATGGCGTCGAACCAGTGGAACGCCTGCGCCACCACGACTGCGTCCACCGAGGCGGCCGGCAGGCCGATCGACTCCGCGGTGCCATCCACGAGCTCGGCCGCCGGCGCCGCCTCGCGGAGCTTGGCGCGCATGGCCTCGACGGGCTCGAGCGCGAGCAGCCGCGCCCCGGACGGCACGAGCAGGCGGGTGAGCTTGCCGGTCCCCGCGCCCAGCTCGAGCACGGTGCGGCCGGGCGCCAGGCCCAGCGCGGCGACGAGCGCCTCGACGGCGTCCGGCGGGTAGCCGGGTCGCGAGCGCTCGTAGGCATCGGCGCCAGCGGTGAACCCCAGGGCGGCAGCGGCGTGGATGGCGTCGGTCATGGGCGCGACTGTAGCCGACGGCCCGTCCGGCGGGCGCGGCAGACCTCCCGTCGCGGGCGGCGGCCCGCGACGCCTCGGCCGGCGCGCCGACGTACGCTTCGTCCCGTGATCACCCAGCTGTACACCATGCAGACCGTGATGGAGGCGCTCGCCTGCGCCGATGCCGGCGCCGACCACGTCGGCATCACCCCACCCCATGGCGGCCTCCCGGGCGAGGTGCCCGTCCGACTCGCGGCAGAGATCGTGCGCGCCGTGGGCAACCGCGCCCGGGCCGTCGTGCTCACCGTGTGGACGGACCCGGTGGCCATCGCCGAGCTGGTGGACGCCACGCGCCCCGCGATCCTGCACCTCTGCCCGCCGGCCCACCTCACCTCGCCCGCCAGGGTGGCCGCGCTGCGCGACCGGCTGCCGGGCGTGCCGGTCATGCAGGCCGTGTCCGTGACGGGCCCGGAGAGCATCGCCGAGGCGCGCGCCTACGCGGAGGTGGCCGACTACCTCATCCTCGACACGCAGGACCCCGGCATCGCCGGCGTCGGCGCCAGCGGCGCCACCCACGACTGGCGGGTCAGCCGCGAGATCGTGCGGTCCGTGTGCGTGCCCGTGATCCTCGCCGGCGGCCTGTCGCCGGAGAACGTCGCGGAGGCGATCCGCGTGGTGCGGCCGTGGGGCGTGGACTCGCTCACGCACACGAGCCGGCCGCTCCCCGGCGGCGGCTTCCGCAAAGACCTCGAGCGCGTCCGCGCGTTCATCGCGGCGGCCCGGAGCGCGCTGGGCGACGACCCGGACACCCGCGCCGACCCCGACTGAGATGCCCGACCCGAGCCGGCGCGTCCTCGTCCTCGGCGACGCCAACGTGGACCTCACCCTCCACGTCCCGCCGCGGCTGCCCGACGGCCGGCGCGAGGTCCGCGAGCCGGTGCTGTCCCCGGGCGGCACGGCCGCGAACACTGCCCGCGCGCTGGCGGCGCTCGGCGTGCCCGTGGCGTTCTCGGGCGCCGTGGGCGACGACGCGTTCGGGCGACGGGTGGCGGCCGACCTCGCCGCCTGCGGCGTGGGCACGAGCGCGCTGGTGGTGACCGGGGCGGACGCGACCTGCCAGGTCATCGCGATGGTGGAGCCGGACGGCGAGCGCTCGCTGGTGGTCTGGCCGGCCGATGGCGGCGCGCTGCGCTGGCTCCGGCCCGCGGACGTCCCGGCAGACGCGATCGCGGGCGCGGCCTGGCTGCACACCACCGGGATGTGCCTGCGCCACGCCCCCGTGCGCGACGCCGTGCTGGCGGCGATGGCCATGGCGCGGGCGGCGGGCGTCCCCGTGTCCATCGACCTCAACCTCCGCGTGGAGCTGTGGGGGCTCGACGGCGAGCGCCGCGCGGCGGTGGACCGGGCGATCGGGCTGGCCGACGTGGTGCTCGGCAGCGGGCCCGAGGAGCTGGTGCCGCTGGCGGCCGCGACGGGTCGCGCCCGCGAGGACGTGACGGCGGTGGTGCTGGCGCTGGCCGGAGGGGCGCGGACCGTCGTGGCGCGCCTGGGCGCCGAGGGGGCCCTCGCGTGCACCGCGGACGGCGTCGTCCTCCGCAGCCCCGCGTTCGCCGTGCCGGCGGTCAACGTCGTGGGCGCCGGCGACGCGTTCAACGCCGGGTTCATCGCCGCGATGGTGGAGGGCCGTCCGCTCGCCGACGCGCTCCGCTGGGGCAACGCCGTCGCCGCGCGCAGGGTGGCCCGCCCGGCGGGCACGGCAGACCCCCCGGCGCGGGCAGAGGTCGAGGCGCTGCTGGCCTAGCTCGCCGCCCCGTAGACCGCGAACAGCGGCTCGTCGGGGACCGCGCTCGGCAGGTTCCAGGACGCGGAGAGGTACACGAACACCAGGTCGCGGGCCGGGTCCACCCACAGCTTCGTCCCGGACTGCCCGCCGTGGCCGAACGCCGCGGGCGAGGCGACGTGGGCCGGCCCCGGCTTGCCCCAGCCCAGGGCGTAGTGCTCGTCCTCGAGGCGGTCCGCCGCCCGACCCAGCCCGTCCACGGTGACCTCGCGCGTGGCCAGCTCCACGAACGCGGGCGCCAGCACCCGCGTGCCGTCGAGCTCGCCGCCGCGCAGCATCATCCGGCCGAACCGGAGCAGGTCGCCGGCGGTGCTCCACAGCCCGCCGCCCGCCAGCCGCAGCGCCGTGTAGCGCTGCACCAGCCCCGCGGCCACGCGCGGATCCTCGTTGCCCAGCAGGCGCGTCCCCTCCCACGCCCCCACGGCGACGGGCGCCGCGCGATCGCCGAGCCCGGCGGCGTGCGGGTCGAAGACGGTCGAGGCCATGCCCAGCGGCTCGAGCACCGTTCGGGCCAGGATGGCCGGCAGCGCCTCGCCCGTCGCGCGCTCCATGGCGAGCGCCAGCAGCTCGAACGGGAGCGTCATGTACGCGAAGCGGCTGCCGGGCGTGACGGCCGGCTGCAGGCCGAGCACTCGCGCCACCAGCCCGTCCCGGTCGAGGCCGTCGCGGATCAGCTGCTCGACGCCCTCCTCGTCGTAGCCCGTGGTGTGCGTGAGGACGTGCCACGGGGTGATCGCCCGACGGGTGTCGCCGCGGAGCTCGGGCAGCCAGTCCGCGAGGGGCGCCCGCAGGCCCAGCCGACCCTCCTGCGCCAGGCGCAGCGCAGCGGTGGCGACGATGGGCTTGGTGATCGAGGCGAGCAGGCAGACCGCGTCGGTCCCGATCCGGCGCTCGGCGCCCGGGGCGGTGAAGGCATCGACGCGGACCGTGCCGGCGGCGTTGGCCACGCCCATGACCACCGACGGCAGCTCGCCGGTTCGGACGCGCCGTGCCGCGAGGTCGAAGGCGAGGTCGAGCGCGACGGGGTCGAGTGTGTGGGGAGGCATGGCGGCAGGGTAGCGCGACGGCGGGCGGGTCGCGGACTCGCGTCGGGTCGCAGGCTCGGCCCCGGGTGACGCGCTCGGCCCCGGGTGACGCGCTCGCCGGCTGCTCGGCGCCGCCGGTTGATGGGCGTCGCCCGGCTGCTGGCGCCGCCGAAATCCGCTATTGGCCGCTCGCACGTTTCGGCCGAGGGGTAGCATTCGCCGCGTGACCGACCTCGCCGTCGCTCCGGACGCAGCCGCCCGCCGGGACCGGCCGGCGAGCCCCATTGCCGAGGAGATCCGGCTGCGCCTCGCCGACGCGTGGGGCGACATGGGGGCCGCGTGGGGCGTCGCGCCGGCGATCGCGCGGGTCCACGCCTACCTGATGGCCCGCCAGGCCCCGCTCACCGAGCGCGAGGTGCGCGAGGCGCTGGGGCTCTCGCACCGGGCCGCGAGCCTCGCGCTCGCCGAGGCGGAGCAGTGGGGCCTGGTCGAGAAGGTTGCCGAGCCCCGGCGCGTGGGTCGGCGGGGTCCGGCGGGCGCCGCCTACCAGGCCGTCGGCGACCACTGGCGCTGGTTCGGCCGGGTCGTGGCCGAGCGCAAGGTCCGCGAGGGCGACCCCATCGTCGATGTCCTGGAGCGCACGCTCGCCGATGCGGGGGCTGCCCTGGCGTCTGGTCCCGGCGACCCCGACCTGCTCCGCCTGCGTGAGTGGCTGGCGACCTTCCTGGTGTTCGTGCGCCTGTTCGACCGAGCCGTGGGGCTCGTCTCGCGCCTGGAGCCCACCGAGCTCGAGCGTGCGCTGCGCCTTCTGGGCGAGGTGCCGGACGACACGATCCTGCGGCTGATCGCGCTTCTCGGCGGCCTGCCCGACCGAGACGTGCTGGAGCTCGTGGAGGCCCTGTCGCGCCTGTCGCCCACGAGCGCCCGGCGCGCGACGACGCTGATGTCCGGCGTGGTGCGGACGCTGGTGCGGTAGCGGCCCAGTCAGGGTCGGGTTCAACCCCCGCGCGGTCCGGGGAGCCGATGCGCGGGACGCATCAAATCCCGGCCCATGGCCCGGCGGGTATGCCGAATGATGCGTGGCGGGCATCGACAACGCCCGCACATGCGTGCGGCGCATCGTTCGGGCGGGCGGCGCGGCGCCCGGGCGCCACTTGATGCGCGCGGCGCATCGTTCGGCGGGCGGGGTCGGCGTTCGGACAGGATTTGATGCGTCCGGCGCATCTCGGGCGGGTCGCCGGGCGAGGCCCAGCGAGGCGCAGCCCGGATCGCGCGCGCGGGAGAATCGCCTGCCCGTGCCATAATTGGGGCCTATCGCCGGACCGAACCGGCTCGAGCGGGCGATGACCCCGGGGCCAGTCGGACGGCCGGCACGCGCGTCCTCTCGGAGAGCCCAACTGATCATGACCGAAACCTCCACCTGGGCCACCAAGAAGGGCCTCGCCCAGATGCTCAAGGGCGGCGTCATCATGGACGTCGTCACCCCCGAGCACGCCCGGATCGCCGAGGACGCCGGCGCCGTCGCCGTCATGGCCCTCGAGCGCGTCCCGTCCGACATCCGCGCCAGCGGCGGCGTTGCCCGCATGTCGGACCCGGCCATGATCGAGGGGATCATGGCCGCGGTCAGCATCCCGGTGATGGCCAAGGCCCGCATCGGCCACTTCGTGGAGGCGCAGATCCTCGAGGCCCTCGGCGTGGACTACATCGACGAGTCCGAGGTGCTCACCCCGGCCGACGAGCGCAACCACATCGACAAGCACGCCTTCAAGGTCCCCTTCGTCTGCGGCTGCCGCAACCTGGGCGAGGCGCTCCGGCGCATCAACGAGGGCGCCGCGATGATGCGGACCAAGGGCGAGGCCGGCACCGGCAATGTGGTGGAGGCCGTCCACCAGCTGCGCGACGTGCTGGCCGAGATCCGCCGCCTCCAGGGCATGCGCGAGGACGAGCTGTTCGTGGCCGCCAAGGAGCTGCAGGCGCCGTACGAGGTGGTCAGGCAGGTTGCCGAGGCGGGCCGGCTCCCGGTCGTCAACTTCGTCGCCGGCGGCATCAGCACCCCGGCGGACGCGGCGCTCGTGATGCAGCTGGGCGCCGAGGGCGTGTTCGTCGGGTCCGGCATCTTCAAGAGCGAGGACCCGGCCCGCATGGCCAACGCCATCGTCCAGGCCACCACGCACTACCAGGACGCCAAGATCCTCGCTGAGATCAGCAAGGGCCTGGGCGCGCCGATGCGCGGCATCGCCATGGAGGCGATCCCGCCGCAGGAGCGGCTGGCGGTCCGCGGCTGGTAGGCCGGACGGGTCGGCGGCCGCCGGCGCCATGACCACACGGATCGGCGTCCTGGCCCTGCAGGGGGCCTTCGCGGAACACGTCGCCGCGCTCCGCGCCGTGGGCGCGGAGCCGGTGGAGATCCGCTTGCCCGTCCAGCTCGAGGACGTTGACGGGCTGGTGATCCCGGGCGGCGAGAGCACCACCATGCGCCGGCTCATCGCGCGCTGGGGCCTCCGCCAGCCCATCCTGAACCTGGCCGCGAGCGGCGCGCCCATCTTCGGGACCTGCGCGGGGATGATCGTCCTCGCCCGCGACATCGTCGGCGGCGAGGAGCCTGTCCTGCCGCTGCTGGACGTCACCGTGGAGCGCAACGCGTTCGGCCGCCAGCTGGACAGCTTCGAGACCGAGCTGGACGTCCCGCTCCTGGGCGGCACGCCCGTTCACGCTGTGTTCATCCGCGCCCCGATCATCGAGCGTGTGGGGCCCGACGTGGACGTGCTGGCCAGGCTGCCGGGCGGCCGCATCGTCGCCGTGCGCCAGGGCAACGTGCTGGCCACCTCGTTCCACCCGGAGCTCGCGGGCGAGACCCGGTTCCACCGCCTGGTCGCCACCATGGCCGCCGAGCACGCCGATCCGGGCGAGGGGTCGGGGCGCGCGCCGGACCTTGCCGGTCGCCAGCAGCGGGGGCGGTGACCCCACCGTGGCCCGGAGCACCGGCCAGGTTCGGGCCGCGCGGCTGACGGACCTCGCCGCGCTCGGCGAGCTGTCCCGCCGCGCCCAGGGTGACGCCGAGGGCATGCGCTCGCTCGGCCTGCCGGTGAGCCGGCCGCCCATCGGCGTGTTCAGCCTGTTCCGGCTGCCGCTGGGCGCCTTCCAGCCCCACGACGCCCTGTACGTCTTCGACCGCGACGGCCACATCGCGGGCCTGCTCCGCGTGGAGCGCGACTCGTCGCGTGACGAGTGGACCGTGGTGGAGCTGGACGCCGTGGGCGGGCTCGACGCCGGGGACGTCCGCTTCCGACTCGTCCACCACCTCCTGCGCGACGGCGCGAAGCGCGGCGCCACCCGCTTCCACGTGGCCTGTGCCGACGCCGACGACAACATCGAGCTGTTCATGCAGCACGGCTTCGTCCGCTTCGGCGACGAGCGGATCCTGTTCCGCCCGCCGGGCGAGCTCCCAGTGCCGTGGTCGGAGGCCGAGGCGCGCCGGGCAGGGATCCGCCCCGGCAACCCGCTCGACGCGGTGGCGCTCGCGCGCCTGTACGCCGCCGTCACGCCGGCGCCCGTCCAGCGGCTGGAGTCGGTCCGCATGGTGGACTGGGAGCGCCAGGGCCGCGACTGGCGCGTGCCGCGCAGCTCGCTGGTGCCCATCCTGCGCTTCGCCGACGTGTACACCTACGTGCTCGAGGCGCCGGGCGGCGGCCGGGACGGCACCCAGCTCGACGCGTTCCTCCAAGTTGGTGTCGCCGAGGAGGACCAGCCCCACTACCTCAAGGTCATCGCCCGGCCAGCGGCGGACACGGCCCCGCTGGTCCGCTTCGCGCTGGGTGTTATCGCGGAGCATGCCGACCGGTCCGCGGCCCCGCGCGAGGGGGTCATCGCGCCGGTGCGCACCTATGAGTCGCCGTTCGATCGGCGTCTGGAGGAGGCTGGCTTCGAGCCCGTCGCCGCCGTCACCCTCCTGATGAAGGAGACCCTGGTCCGCGTCGCCGAGCCGCGCCTCGTGCCGGCTGGGGTGCGGTGAGCGCTCGAGAGGGAGGTCCGACAGCCGTGGGAGACGGAGACCAGGTGCGCGGGCGTGAGACCGTCGACGACCTCGACGTCCTGCTCGCGGCGCTGCCGCCGGAGATCGTGGCCGCCGTCCGAGCCCAGCCCGACGCCGGGCTGCTGATCGAGGTGGTGATGGACCTCGGGCGGCGTCCCGAGGCCCGCTACCCGGGCAAGGAGGTGACGCTCCTCGATCGCGAGATCACCGACGCCGACCTCGCGTTCGTGGTGGAGCATATCGGCAGCTTCGGCGACGACAACCGAGCGGGGATCGAGCGCACGCTTCACCGCATCTCCGCCATCCGGAACCGGACGGGCAAGGTGGTCGGGCTGACCTGCCGCATCGGGCGGGCGGTCTACGGGACGATCGAGATCATCGCCGACTTCCTCGAGGCCGGGAAGTCCATCCTGATCATGGGCCGCCCGGGCATCGGCAAGACCACGATGCTCCGCGAGGCCGCCCGCGTGCTCGCCGACGAGCAGGGCAAGCGCGTGGTGGTGGTGGACACCTCCAACGAGATCGCGGGCGACGGCGACATCCCGCACCCGGCGATCGGCAAGGCGCGGCGGATGCAGGTCCGGACGCCCAGCCTGCAGCACGAGGTGATGATCGAGGCGGTGGAGAACCACATGCCCGAGGTCATCGTCATCGACGAGATCGGCACCGAGCTCGAGGCGCAGGCGGCCCGGACCATCGCCGAGCGGGGCGTGCAGCTGATCGGCACCGCGCACGGCAACAACCTCGACAACCTGATGCTCAACCCCACGCTCTCGGACCTCATCGGCGGCATCCAGAGCGTGACCCTCGGCGACGAGGAGGCCCGCCGGCGCCGGTCCCAGAAGAGCGTCCTCGAGCGCAAGCAGCCGCCCACGTTCGACGTCATCGTCGAGATCCAGGACCGTGAGAAGGTCCTGGTCCACAGCGACGTGGCGCAGACGGTGGACGCCATGCTGCTGGGCGACCCGGTGGCGCCCGAGCTGCGCTGGCGCGACGAGGAGGGCGTGCACCGCAGCCAGTCGCGGCCGAAGCCCACGGCGCGCGAGGTGGCCGGCGGCGGCGACCGGTTCAGCGGGCTCACCGGATCGGGATTCGGGGCCTGGGGGCGCGAGCCCGGCTGGCGTGGCGCCACCCCGTACCGCGCCGGGTTGCCGGGCAGCGACGAGCGGCTGCCGCAGCGACCCGGGCTCCGACCCGGGCTCCGACCCGGGCAGTCCGGCGGCTGGCGCGCGGGCCGGAGCGCCGCGTCCGGCGCCGAG
>JAKAHL010000045.1 GCA_021815005.1 Chloroflexota bacterium | reverse complement strand
TGGTGATCGGCGGGTTCATCTTCTTCATGATGCGCCAGGCCCAGGGCACCAACAACCAGGCCCTCTCGTTCGGCAAGAGCCGGGCGCGCATGTTCCTGGGCAACAAGACCGTCGTCACGTTCGCAGATGTCGCGGGGGTGGACGAGGCCAAGACCGAGCTCCAAGAAGTCGTGGAGTTCCTCAAATACCCCGAGAAGTTCAACTCGCTCGGCGCGCGCATCCCGCGCGGCGTGCTCCTGGTGGGCCCTCCGGGCACCGGCAAGACGCTGATGGCTCGGGCCGTGGCCGGCGAGGCAGGCGTGCCCTTCTTCAGCATCTCGGGCTCCGAGTTCGTCGAGATGTTCGTGGGCGTCGGCGCCAGCCGCGTGCGCGACCTGTTCGACCAGGCCAAGCGCAACAGCCCGTGCATCGTGTTCGTGGACGAGATCGACGCGGTTGGCCGCCAGCGCGGCGCCGGCCTCGGCGGCAGCCATGACGAGCGCGAGCAGACCCTCAACCAGATCCTGGTCGAGATGGACGGCTTCGACACGAACACCAACGTGATCGTGGTCGCCGCCACCAACCGGCCGGACGTGCTGGACCCGGCGCTCCTGCGCCCCGGCCGGTTCGACCGCCAGGTCATCCTCGACCGCCCGGACATGAAGGGCCGCCTCGCCATCCTCAAGGTCCACACCAAGGGCAAGCCGCTCGACAAGACCATCTCGGTCGAGGAGATCGCCCGTCAGTCGCCGGGCTTCTCCGGCGCGGACCTCGCCAACCTCGTCAACGAGGCCGCGATCCTCGCCGCGCGCCGCAACAAGAAGGTCGTCGGCCAGAACGAGTTCGCCGAGGCCCTCGAGCGCATCGTCGCCGGCCCGGAGCGCAAGAGCCGCGTCATCTCCGACGAGGAGAAGCGGATCATCGCCTACCACGAGGGCGGCCACGCCGTCGTGCAGCGGATCCTGCCCAAGTGCGACCCGGTCGCCAAGGTCACCGTCATCAGCCGCGGCATGGCGCTCGGCTACACGATGGCGCTGCCCACCGAGGACCGGTACCTCCAGAGCAAGACCGAGTTCGAGGACAAGATCGCAGGCCTGCTGGGCGGCAACGCCTCCGAGCGCCTCGTCTTCGGCGACATCACCACCGGCGCCAGCAACGACATCGAGAAGGCCACCGACCTCGCGCGGCGGATGGTCACCGAGTTCGGCATGAGCGACCGCATGGGCCCCCTCTCGTTCGGCAAGCGCGACGAGATGGTCTTCCTAGGTCGCGAGATCGGGGAGCAGCGGAACTACTCCGACGACGTCGCGAAGATGATCGACGAGGAGGTCCGCGCCATCATCGACCGGGCATACGAGCGCGCCACCCAGGTGCTCACCCAGCACCGGGATCGCCTCGACCGGCTCGCCGACAAGCTGATCGCCGAGGAGACCGTGGACGCGGACGCGTTCGAGACCATCTTCGACGGCCTGCCCCCCAAGCCGGACCGGCGCGCCGGGATCCCGCGTGTCATCGTCCCCGGGCCGGAGAGCGGTCCGTCGGCGGGCGCCGGCCCAGGCATCGGGGCGCCGGCACCCGCGCCGCAGCCCGCCTGAGGCCGGCCCGGGAGGCCAGACAACCCGATCCAGGTGCGAGGGCGGACCGCCGGTCCGCCCTCGTCGCATGTCCGGGCGGGTGGCGGGCGCGGTAGGATCGGGGGACGCGACCACGCACCCCCAGGAGCCCCGATGACCGAGCCGACGCGCGCCCCGGATCCCACCCCCATCGACCCCGCCGTCGAGGCGGCCCTGGTGGCCTCCCGCGCGGCGCGCGCTGAGGCCCTCCTTGAGCTCGCGCGCATCCCGAGCGTGTCCACCGAGCCGGAGCACGCCGCGGACATGGTGACCGCCGCGGAGTGGATCGCCACCCGGCTTCGGGGGCTGGGCGCGACCGAGGTGGAGGTGATCCGGACCGACCTCCACCCGATCGTCTACGGCAGGATCCACGAGGCGCCGGGCGCGCCGACGGTCCTGCTGTACACCCACTTCGACGTGCAGCCCGCGGACCCGCTGGAGCTCTGGGAGACGGCGCCGTTCGAGCCGTTCCTGCGCGACGGTCGGTTCGTCGGCCGGGGCGTGGCCGACGACAAGGGCCAGATCGTGATGCACCTGGCGGCCCTCGAGGCGATGCGCGCGGCGGGCAAGTCTCCCGCCGTGAACATCACCATCGTGTTCGAGGGCGAGGAGGAGTTCGGCTCTGAGTCGCTGTTCAACTGGATCCCGCAGAACCGGCACCGGCTGGCCGCGGACCTGGCGCTGATCAGCGACACGGGGTACTTCGAGGGCAACGTCCCGGCGATCACGATCGCGCTGCGCGGCATCATGTATGCCCAGATCGATGTGACGCTCTCGCCGGTGGACCTCCACTCCGGCCAGTACGGCGGCTCGGTCGAGAACCCGGCCAACGCGCTGGCGCGGATCATCACCGCGCTCAAGGGTCCCGACGGCCGCGTCCGCATCCCGGGCTTCTACGACGACGTGGTGCCGTTGGGCGACGCGGACCGCGCCCAGATGGCCGCGCTGCCGTTCGACGAGGAGGCGTTCCGCGCGGAGACCCAGGTGCCGGCGCTGGTGGGCGAGAGCGGCTACACGATCCTCGAGAGCCGGACGGCCCGGCCCACGCTCGACGTCAACGGGATCTGGGGCGGGTTCCAGGGCGACGGCGCCAAGACCATCATCCCCGCCCACGCCCACGCCAAGGTGTCCACCCGGCTGGTGGCCAGCCAGGACCCGCAGAAGGTCTTCGAGGCCCTGCGCGAGTACGTGGCGCAGGTGGCTCCTCCGGGCGTCACGGTGACCACGACCTTCATCCATGGCGGCGAGGCCAGCCTGACCCCGATCGACCACCCCGCCACGCAGGCTGCGGCGCGCGCCATCCGCGCGGTCGAGGGCGTGGACCCGGTGTTCATTCGCGAGGGCGGGTCCATCCCGGTCACCGCGGCGTTCGACCACGTGCTGGGCCTGCCGGTGGTCCTGGCCGGTTTTCCCCAGCCCAACTGCAACGCGCACGCCCCGAACGAGTGGCTCGACGAGCGGAACTTCGAGGCGGGGACACGGGTCATGGTCAGGCTCTGGGACGAGCTGGCCAGCGTGCCGCGCAACAGCTAGACCGGGGCCTGGGCGGCCGAGCCGGGGGTTCGGGGCCGAGTGCTAGCATGCGCCCCGTGGGCGCCTGGCGGGAGGGTGTGAGCGAGTGACGACAGAGCGCGAGCCGACGCGGCAGTCGGCGTGGCGACTCGATGGGCCCAACGGCAGCATGGCGCCGCGGTCGGCCATCGAGCTCTTGGTGGACCTCAATGACAAGGTGGCGACGGGCCAGGTCGGCGAGTACCAGCCCCTGCCGCTCGGCTTCACGCCCCTCGACAAGACGATCGGCAACGGGCTCCGGCCCGGCGAGCTGCTGCTGATCGGCGGCGCCCAGGGCACCGGCAAGACGACGATGGCCCTGCAGATGGCGCGCAACATCGCGTCCGGCGGCCAGGCCAACGTGCTCTACCTGTGCTACGAGCACGACGAGCTGTACCTGCTCAACCGGCTCATCGCCGCCGAGTCAGCCCTCGCGCACCTGCCCCAGACCACGAGCGCCGTCAAGATCCAGGACGTCCGCAAGGAGATCCTCGGCTCGTGGATGACGGAGGGCGGGGGCGTGTCCCAGCTGGCGGCCAACCCGCGCCTCAGGCCCTCGCTCGACCGCATCGCGCGGTACGGCCAGAACCTGTTCCTGCTGCGGGGCACGCAGACGGCCAGCACCATCGAGGGCATCCGCTCGCTCGTCCGCCAGCACCGCGAGCTGTCGGGCGACCGCCGGCTGTTCGTGGTGGTGGACTATCTCCAGAAAGTGCCCGTGATCCCGGAGCCGCTCACCGAGTCGGAGAAGGTGACGTTCGTGGTCAACGGCCTCAAGGACGTGGCCCTCTCGGAGGGGGTGCCCATGGTCTCGATCGTGGCCGCGGACAAGGAGGGGCTCAAGGCGTCGCGGCTGCGCAACCACCACCTGCGCGGGTCGTCGGCGATCAACTACGAGGCCGACATCATCCTGATCCTCAACGAGAAGTACCACATCGTCGCCAAGGTCAACATCGAGTTCAACCCGTACCAGGCGCAGCGGTTCCGCGACTGGGTGGTGGTGTCGGTGGAGAAGAACCGCGGCGGCATGGACGCCGTGGACATCGAGTTCGAGAAGCACTTCGAGTTCGCCTGCTTCGACCCCAACGGCCGGACCGTCCAGGAGAAGCTGATCGAGGAGCGCCTCTACAACGACTAGCCTCCGGGCGTCCGCCTGAGCGTCCGCGTCCACGCCGACGAACGGGTAGAGTTCGCCGCATGAGCACCAACGCCGACCAGTTCCCGGACGTCGTCGAAGTCGTCGTGGAGATCCCGAGGGGCAGCCGCAACAAATACGAGTTCGACGAGGAGGCCGGGGTCTTCCGCCTCGATCGGGTCCTGTCCTCGGCGGTGTTCTACAACTTCGACTACGGCTTCATCGAGGGCACCCGCGCGGACGACGGCGACCACACGGATGCGCTGGTCATCGTGGACGAGCCCACCTTCACCGGCTGCCACATCTGGGCGCGCCCGGTCGGCGGCCTCGAGATGCACGACGAGAAGGGCTACGACTTCAAGGTGCTGTGCGTGGCGCTCGGCGATCCGCACCAGTCGCACATCGAGCGCCTGGACCAGATCCGCCCCCACCGCCTGATCGAGATCGAGCACTTCTTCGAGACCTACAAGCTGCTCGAGGACAAAGCGGTCCAGATCGACGGCTGGCGGGAACGCGGACGGGCCCACGACGTGCTCCGGGAGGACCGCGACCGGTACCGCGCCGAGCGCGGTGGCTGACGCCGCGGAGCGCCTGTTCGTCGCCGTCGCCCTGCCGCCCGACGCCCTCGAGGCGTGCCGGCGGGTGGTGGACGCCGTGCGCACGACGGACCCGGGCCGCGACGCCCGCTGGGTGCGCACCGAGAGCCTGCACCTGACGGTGCGGTTCCTGGGCCCGACCGCGCCCGACCTCGTGCCGGACGTGGGCCTCGCCGTGGAGGACGCCGCCGCTGCCGTGGCGCCCTTCCGGGTTGAGCTGGCCGGCGCCGGCGCGTTCCCGGATGGCCGCCACCCCCGAACGCTGTGGCTGGGCGTGGACCGCGGGAACGACGGCCTTGAGCGCCTGGCCGCCGCGCTGGAGGCGCCGCTGGACCGGCTGGGCTGGCCGCCCGACCCGCGCGCCCGGCGCCCCCACCTGACCGTCGCCCGCACCGACGCCACCCGTGGCGCCACCAGCCACGCCATCGCGGACGGGCTGGCGCACGCCGCGACGGGCTGGCGGACCGCGTTCGAGGCTCGCGAGCTGACGCTCTTCCGGAGCCATCTGGGGGACGGACCTCCGCGCTACGAGGCGCTGGTCGTGGCCCGCCTGGGCGGCTGACGCCCAACGGCCCCGGCGCCCGGCGCTTGCCGCATCGGCGCCGCAGGCCTTACGCTCCCATGGCCCCATTCCAGCACCAGCCCCGGGAGAGACACGCGATGGCCAGCGCACCCCGCCGAACCAAGTTCGTCCTGGACGAGGACCGGATTCCGCGGGCTTGGTACAACGTCGTCTCGGACCTCCTCGCCAAGGGGATCGCGCCCGCCCCGCCGCTCCACCCGGGAACCGGCCAGCCCATCGGCCCGGCGGACCTGGCGCCGATCTTCCCCATGGCCCTGATCATGCAGGAGGTCTCCACCGACCGCGAGGTCGAGATCCCGGACCCGATCCGCGAGATCTACCAGCTCTGGCGGCCGTCGCCGGTGTTCCGGGCCCATCGCCTCGAGCGGGAGCTCGACACGCCGGCGCACATCTACTACAAGTACGAGGGCGTCAGCGCGGGCGGCAGCCACAAGCCCAACACGGCAGTCCCGCAGGCCTGGTTCAACAAGCAGGAGGGCGTCAAGCGCCTCACCACCGAGACGGGCGCCGGGCAGTGGGGCAGCTCGCTTGCCCTCGCGGGCGCCTTCTTCGGGCTCGAGGTCAAGGTCTACCAGGTCCGCGCCAGCTACGACCAGAAGCCGTACCGCCGCATGCTCATGGAGACGTACGGCGCCACGGTCGTCCCCAGCCCGAGCGACACCACCGCGTACGGGCGGCGGGTGCTTGCCGAGATGCCGAACACGCCGGGCTCGCTGGGCATCGCGATCACCGAGGCGGTCGAGGACGCGGTCAGCCGGGACGACACGAAGTACTCCCTGGGGTCGGTGCTCAACCACGTGCTCCTGCACCAGACCGTGATCGGCCTCGAGGCCATCGAGCAGATGGCGATGGCGGGCGAGGAGCCCGATGTCGTGATCGGCTGTGTCGGCGGCGGCTCGAACTTCGCCGGCATGGCCTTCCCGTGGGTGGGCCGGATGCTGCGCGGCGAGGGCAAGTACCGCGTCGTGGCGGTGGAGCCGGAGGCGGCGCCGTCGCTCACCAAGGGCGTCTACGCCTACGACTTCGGCGACACCGGGATGATGACGCCGCTGGTGAAGATGTACACCCTCGGCTCGCAGTTCATCCCCGAGCCCATCCACGCTGGCGGCCTGCGCTACCACGGCATGGCGCCGCTCGTGTCGCTGCTCAAGGAGCAGAACCTGATCGAGGCGCGGAGCGTGCACCAGCGCGGGTGCTTCGAAGCGGGGGTGCAGTTCGCCAG
Organism: Chloroflexota bacterium; assembly: GCA_021815005.1. Lineage (GTDB taxonomy): Bacteria > Chloroflexota > Limnocylindria > Limnocylindrales > CSP1-4 > CAIXZV01. Next base: position 3,834 of record JAKAHL010000045.1, on the reverse strand, counting down.
GACGGAGGGCATCCTGCCCGCGCCGGAGAGCACCCACGCGATCCGGGCCGCCGTGGACGAGGCGCTCGAGGCGAAGGAGCGCGGCGAGTCCCGGGTCATCCTGTTCAACCTCTCGGGCCACGGCCATTTCGACCTGATCAGCTACGAGAAGTACCTGCAGGGCTCGCTCGAGGACTTCGAGTACCCGGCCGAGCGCGTGACCGAGGCGCTCGCCTCGCTGCCGAAGGTCGGCTAGGGGCGAGCCGTGGCCGGCGGCGGGCCGCCGGCCGCCCCGGGCCGCACATGGCGGAGCCCGGGCGGCTCCCAGTTGCGCGACTCCCCCGATAATCGCGCCATGCGTGTCGCCCTCCTCGGACTTGGCCTCATCGGCGGTTCTGTCGCGCGTGCCCTGCGCGCGGCCGGTGACGATTGGTGGGTGGGGGCCTGGACGCCCTCAGGTTCCGGTCCGCGACAGGCCCTCGCCGCCGGGGTGATCGACGCCGCCTTCGCTGCCGCCCCGGACCTCATCCGCGAGGCGGAGGTCGTGGTGCTCGCCGCGCCGCCGCTCGCCTGCGCCGGGCTCATCGGCCGGCTGGCCGGACCGTGGCGGGAGGCGCTCCGTCCCGGGGCGACGGTGACGGACGTCGCCTCGACCAAGGGCGAGCTGGAGGCCGAGGCCCGGGCCGCCGGCCTGCCCTGGGTGGGCGGGCACCCCATGGCTGGCCGCGAGACGAGCGGGTTCGAGGCGTCGGACGCCACGCTGTTCCGCGATCGGCCGTGGGTCATCACCCCGGCCCACGGCGGCGGCGACCAAGATGTGGTGGTGCGCCTCGCGGTCGCCTGCGGGGCGCAACCGGTCAGGATGGACGCGGCGCGCCACGACCGGCTGGTGGCGGCGATCAGCCACCTGCCGTTGCTGACGTCGGTGATGCTGGCGGAGGCGGTGACGGGGCTGCCGGGCGACGAGGACCGCGACTGGGCGGCGGCGCGCGCCCTGGCGGCCGGCGGCTGGCGTGACACCACCCGGCTCGCCCGAGGCGACACGGCGATGGGAGCGGAGATCTTCGCGACCAACGCGGCGCGCCTCGCTGAGCGGCTGCGGGCCTACCGCGCCCGCGTGGACGCCTGGCTTGACGTGCTCGAGGCGCCGGGCGGGGCCGACCCGGCCGTCATCCGCGAGCGGCTCGAGGCCGTCCGCGCGCGGCTGGAGGCGTAGCCGTGGGCAATCCCGACGAGCTGGTGCTCGCTGTCCCCCGCGCGTCGCTCGTCCCGGGCGAGGGCTGGCTCGGCGTTCGACGCGGGGGCCTGGACGAGGCGCTCGCCGTCGTCGCCCGCGACGGCCGGTTCGTGCGCCGCGGCGACGCCGAGGACGACCCGACCCTCAAGCAGGTGATCCCGTACCTGGTGCTGCGGGACGGCGAGCGCTGGTTCCTCATGCGCCGCACCCGCGCCGGCGGCGACGCCCGTCTCCACGACCAGGGGTCGCTCGGCGTGGGCGGGCATCTCAACCCCGGCGACGGCGATGTGGTGGGCGGGTTGCGGCGCGAGTGGCGGGAGGAGCTGGAGGCCGACTTCGTGCCGGAGTTCTCGCCGGTGGGCCTGCTCAACGACGACACGACGCCGGTGGGCGCGGTGCACGTCGGCTTCGTCTTCACGGCGGACGCCAGCGGGCGCGCGGTGGCCATTCGCGAGACGGACAAGCTGATCGGCCGGTTCGCGGCCACCGAGGAGGTGGAGGCGCTGCGCGACGGCCTCGAGACATGGAGCCGCCTCGCCTTCGACGCGCTGACGGGACGACCCGGCGAGTAGGGCGTGGCGGCACGGGCGTCGTTCGCCCCCGAGTGCCATACTGCGGCGTAGTCCCCCTGAGGGCGCGCCCATGACACTGCTGACGGATCCGAACATCGCCTTCGTGCTGTTCGTGGTGGGCATGGCCGGGATCCTCGTGGAGCTCGTCCATCCGACCCTCCTGGGCGGCGTGGTTGGCGCGCTGTGCCTGGTTCTCGCCTTCATCGGCTTGTCCAGTCTGCCCCTCAATGCCGCGGGCCTGGTGCTGGTCGCCTTCGGCATGATCCTGTTCGCGCTGGAGTCCCAGGTCGCCACCCACGGGATCCTCGCGGCGGGCGGGCTGGCGGTCTTCGTGCTCGGCGCATCGGTCTTCTACGCCGCGCCTCCGGGATCCCGCGCGCCCGTGGACTCGGTCGCCGCCCCGGTCATCGCCGCGGCCGCGGGCTCGTTCGCCGTGTTCATGGGTGTCATGGTCTGGGCGGCCATCCGCGTCCGCCGCCTGCCGGCCCAGCGCGACGGGGTGGGCACCACGCCCGTGCCCGGGACCGCCGGCACCGTGCAGGCTCCGCTCTCGCCCGTGGGGACCGTCCACCTCGCCGGCGAGATCTGGAGCGCCCGCTCAGTTGACGGCCGTGCCCTGGACCGGGGCACGCCCGTCAGCCTGGTCGCAATCGACGGCCTCGTCGCCGTCGTCGCGGCCGCCAGCGTCGTGCCCCCCGGCACCCTCCCGCCGTCCCCGCCCCGACCTCCCGCCCAGTCGCCCGCGGCCCCGCCCGCCGTCCGGCCGTAGCCCGCCCGCAGCCCAAGAAGGGGGCCCCATGCAAGTTCTCGTCGCCCTCTCGGTCGTCGTCGTCCTGCTGCTGCTCGTGATGCTGTTCCTGTACCTCTCGGTGCGGGTGGTGAACCAGTACGAGCGGCTCGTGATCAAGCGGCTTGGCCGGATGACCGAGTCCCTGGTCCGCGAGCCCGGCCTGCGGTTCCTCATCCCGTTCGTGGACCGCCCGGTCAAGGTGGACATGCGCGAGAACTTCATCGAGGTGCCCAGCCAGACCACGATCACCAAGGACAACGCCCCGATCAACGTTGACTTCCTGATCTACTGGCGGATCAGCGATCCGCTCAAGAGCGTCCGCGACGTGGCCAACTTCTCCGGCGCGCTCCAGGGCGTGGCCACCACGACGCTCCGCGCGGTCATCGGCGACATCAGCCTCGACGAGGTGCTGTCCAAGCGGGAGCAGATCAACGAGGTCCTCCGGACCAAGCTCGACGAGACCACCGAGCGCTGGGGCGGCAAGGTCACCACGGTCGAGATCCGCGAGATCATCCCGCCGCGCGACGTCCAGGACGCCATGAACCGGCAGCTCTCGGCCGAGCGGACGCGGCGGGCGGTGATCACGGAGTCCGAGGGCCAGCGGCAGTCGGCCATCAACGTGGCCGAGGGCCAGAAGCAGGCGGCGATCCTCCAGGCGGAGGGCGATCGGCAGGCCGCCATCCTGCGAGCGGAGGGCTTCAGCCAGGCGCTGGAGCGGATCTTCAGCGCGGCCCACCAGATCGACGAGAAGACGATGGCGCTCCAGTACCTCGAGGCCCTCAAGGCCCTCGGCGCGAGCCCGTCCACGAAGTACGTCATCCCGACCGAGCTGACGGCGCTGGCCCAGAAGATCGGCGGGTACGTGGAGCGGGGCATCGGCCCCACGGCCGGCGCCGCGCCCCAGTGATCCGGCGCGCTCTGGCCATGACGGCGGCCCTCGGGGCCGCCGCCATCTCGATCGGCCCCGTCACGGACCGGCTGGCGCGGCGCCTGATGGCCGCGCCGCGCCGCCTCCCCGAGGAGGCTGCGCTGGCGCCCCTCCTCGATCGCCTCGGGGGCGAGGTCGTCCGGCTGCGGTCGCGCGACGGCGTGGGTCTCGCCGGGCGGTGGCTGGCGGCCGATCCCGTCGCGGGCGGGTGGGAGCCGGATCCCGGCGAGGCGATTCTCCTGCTGCACGGCTACAGCGGCTCGGTCACGCCCGACGCCGTGGAGCTGGGCCCGTTCCTCCGACGCATCGCGGGCGTGCTCGCGCTGGA
>JAKAHL010000044.1 GCA_021815005.1 Chloroflexota bacterium | reverse complement strand
GGATCGACGCGACCGCGGCACGCAGCTGGGCGGGCGTGTAGGGCTTGGCGAGGAATCCGGCCGAGCAGCCGGAGGCATGGCAGCCGGCGAAGTCTCCCTCCGTGTAGCCGGACGCGAACAGCACCCTCAGCCCCGGGCGCTGGGCGTGGAGGGCCTCGGCGAGCGCCGGGCCGCGCAGGCCGGGCATCACGACGTCGGTGAAGAGGAGGTCGATCGGGCCGTCACAGCCGGCCGCGACCCGCAGCGCCTCCTGGCCGTCAGCGGCGACGAGCAGACGGTGGCCCGCCGACCCCAGCGCCCGCTCGGCCAAGCGCCGCAGCACGGGCTCGTCCTCCACGACGAGGATGGTGCTCGCGGCCGCCGGCCGCCCGGCGTCCTCGTCGGCCACCGTGGGCGCGGCGGGAGACGGCCCGATCTCGCCGCCGGCCGCGGGGAACCGGAGCCAGAACGTGGTGCCGCGCCCCGGCTCGGAGGCGACCCGGACGTCACCGCCGGACTGGCGCATGAAGCCATCCACCATGGCCAGGCCGAGGCCCGTCCCCTGGCCGCGCTCGCGGGTGGTGTAGAAGGGCTCGAACGCGCGGGCGAGCACCTCGGCGGCCATGCCGACCCCCGTGTCCGCCACGGAGATCACGGCCCACGACCCGGCCGTCACGCTGCCGGGAGCGGCGTCGCGCGCGTTGTGGACGCGGATCCTGAGCCTGCCGCCTCCCGGCATGGCATAGCGGGCGTTGACCGCGAGGTTGACCAGCGCATGCTCCAGGCTCGCGGGGTCGACGGACACGACGACCGGGTGCTCGTCCATCTCCGCCTCGAGCGCGATCTCCTCGCCGATGAGGCTCCGGAGCATCCGCTCCAAGCCCAGGACGACGGCCCGCACGTCAACGAGGCGGGGCTCCAGCATCGACCGGCGGCCAAACGCCAGCAGTTGGCTGGTCAGCGCCTGCGCCCGGCTGGTGGCGGCGGCGATCTCGCCCACGTCGGCCAGCAGCGGGCTGTCGTCCGGGAGCCCGGCCCGGACCAGCGAGGCGTAGCCGCCGATCGCGGTCAGGATGTTGTTGAAGTCGTGGGCAACCCCGCCCGCGAGCTGACCGACGGCCTCCATCTTGGCGGCCTGCGCGAGCTGCGCCTCCATCTCGCGCTGGGCCGTGACGTCCCGCTCGACGGCCTCGACCAGCCCGTCGGGCAGCAGCCGGGCGTGCACGTCGAGCACCCGGACCCGGCCGTCGCGGGTCCGGACCTGCTGCTCGAACCGAACGGGCCGTCCCTCGAGGATCCCCGCCGCGTGCTGGGGCGAGAGCGCCAGCGGCGGACCGACGGTCACCTCCTCGAGCGAGCGCCCGACGAGCTCCTCGCGGTCGAGCCCGAGGAGCTCCAGGAAGGCCGGGTTGGCGTCGAGGAACCGGCCCTCTGCGTCATGGGTGGTGATCCCGTCCACCGCCCGCTCGACGAGCAGCCGGTACCGCTCCTCCGAGGCCTGGACGCGCCGCGCCTGGACGTGGAGCGCGTGCGCGAGACCCAGATCGCCGGCCAGCTGCTCGAGCAGCGCGACCTGCGCCGCGTCGAAGCCGTCCGGCTCGCCCGCGAAGACCGCGAGGATCCCGAACACGTCGTCGCCGTGGAGCAGCGGGATGAGGCACGCGCTGCGGTAGCCGTTGCGCAGTGCGGCGCCCTGGTTGGGCGTGGCCACCAGCGGGTCGGCGATGTCCGGGATGACGACCGTGCGGCGTTCCGCCGCGGCGACGCCCGTGGGGGTGGCTCCGGGGTCAGCCAGGTCCACGCGGGCGTCCTGGAGGTAATCGCCCACGGCACCGCGCGCCACCCGGATGTGGAGCAGGCCGTCCGGCCCGGGGGTCGCGATGCTCGCCATGCGATAGCCGGCCGTCTCGGTCACGATCCGGCACGCCGCCTCCCAGACAGCCTCCTCGCGGTCGGCGGAGAGCGCGGTGCGGTTGACCTCCGCCATGGCCTGGTGGATCCGCGTGAGCTCGACTCGCGCGGGGCCGTCGGTGCCGGCGGCGGGCCGGATCGTGGCGCGCACCGCCACGGCGTCCTCCAGCTGGATCCGCTCCGTGATCACGTCCACGACCAGCCGGCCGCCGCCGGCGCGCACGTGCTCGCGGCGATGCAGCCGAGCAGCCGCTGGCCGTGTCGCTGGCCGCTCCACGACGGCCAGACCAGGATCGACGCGCGCGAGCGTGCCGCCGACGAGGTCCGCGGGGCGGTACCCGTAGAGGGTGGCGGCCGCGTCGTTCACCGCCAGGATCTCGCCGGACGCATGGTCCGCCAGGAACGTCGGGAGCGGGCTGCGCAGGATCCGCTCGATGACGTCCTGGCGGCTGCGGTGCGGGTCCACCTCAGCCTGGGCCGGGGCGGGTCCTTCGGATGGGTTGGTCACGGGCAGGACATCGCAATTCGGGGCCTCGGCGCCTGGGGCAGGTGGCCCGCCCCGACGGCCATGCTAGCTCCGCAGGGGACTCGATAGGAGCGCGACCAGCCACCCCATTCGTGGGGGTTCGCAGGGTGCGAGTTGACGCGGGCGCGGCCCTCCGATACCTTCGCCTCACCGATGTACGCCCCTTATCTCTTTATCTTCCCGGCATGACCGTTCCCCGAGCCTAGGCCCGGGTCCGCGGGTCGTGCCGGGTGCAGCAGAGGTCCAAGACCTCTGCTTTTTTCTTTCCCGCGAGGCGCACTCCCCCACCCAGCAAGGAACCAGTGACGAGATGTTCGTGGTGATGCGGACCGGAGCCGGCGAGGCCGAGGTCAACGGCGTGAAGGGCATGATCCTCGCCGAGGGGCTGACGCCGTTCGAGAACGCCGGACGAGACCGGACGGTGATCGCGGTGGTGGGTGACCTGGGCAAGCGGCGCGAGCAGCTCAGGGGTCGGCTCGAGGGCCTCGCCGGCGTGGCGCAGGTCACCCCGATCTCCAAGCCGTACAAGCTGGTCTCGCGAGAGTTCCACCCCGAGAACACGGTCATCAAGGTGCTCGACGCGACGATCGGCGACGGGGGGCTGTCGGTCATGGCCGGTCCGTGCTCGGTGGAGAGCCGCGACCAGCTCATCGAGACCGTGGACCACGTGGCCGCCCGCGGCGCCACGATCATCCGGGGCGGCGCGTTCAAGCCCCGCACGAGCCCGTACTCGTTCCAGGGGCTCGGCGTCGAGGGCCTGCGCTACCTGGCGGAGGCGCGCCAGCGGACCGGGCTGCCCGTGATCACCGAGGTCATGGAGCCCAACCAGGTTGACATCGTCGCCGAGTACGCGGACATCCTGCAGATCGGCACGCGCAACATGCAGAACTTCTCGCTCCTGCTCGCCTGCGGTCGGGCAGGCCGGCCGGTGATGCTCAAGCGCGGCTTCGGCAACACGATCGAGGAGTGGCTGATGGCCGCCGAGTACATCGCCTCGGCCGGCAACAGCCAGATCGTGATGTGCGAGCGCGGCATCCGAACGTTCGACACCTCGACCCGCAACACGCTCGACCTGACGGCAGTGCCGCTGATGCACCACCTGACGCACCTGCCGGTCATCGTGGACCCCTCGCACGCCACGGGGAAGCGCTGGCTGGTCAAGCCGCTCGCGATCGGCGGCGCGGCCGTGGGCGCGGACGGGATCATGGTCGAGGTGCACCCCCGGCCCGAGGAGGCGCTCTCCGACGCCGAGCAGCAGCTGGACTTCGCTGGCTTCGACTCGATGATGGCCGCCGTGTCGGCGGTCCACGCCCACGTGCGGGACCTGCAGGGCGACCTGCTTCCCCCGGCGGCTGCCGGCAGTGGGAAGGCCTGAGCCCGTGGACGGCCTCGTCGTGCGCCCCGCCGCGCGCCTGCGCGGCCGTCCCGCCCTGCCCGGCGACAAGTCCATCTCCCACCGCGCGCTGCTGCTCGCGCTGCTGGCGGAGGGCGAGAGCCGGATCGTGGCGGCCGGCGACGGCGAGGACGTCCGATCCACGGCCGGGGTCGTGCGGGCGCTGGGCGCCACCGTGGAGCGCCTTGCCGAGCGCGACGGCCGCGTGGACTACCGCGTGGTCTCCCCGGGCGGGGGGGCGCTGGCGGAGCCCGAGGCAATCCTCGACTGCGGCAACTCCGGCACCACGACCCGTCTGGCCGCCGGCCTGCTGGCGGGGCTCCCGCTGTTCGCGGTCCTCGACGGCGACGGCTCGCTCCGGCGGCGGCCGATGGGCCGGGTGGTGGAGCCCCTGCGCGCGATGGGTGCCTCCTTCTCGGGCCGGCGGTCAGCCACGCTCCTGCCGCTCGCGGTGACGGGCCGCGCGCCGCTCGAGCCGATCGACTACGCGACGCCGGTCCCGTCCGCGCAGGTGAAGTCCGCGATCCTGCTCGCAGGACTTGCGGCTGACGGCGCCACGCGCGTTGTCGAGGCCGTGGCCACGCGTGACCACACCGAGCGGATGCTCCGCGCCCGGGGCGTGACCGTGCGCGAGGCGACGCTCGAGGACGGGCGGCACGAGGTCCGCCTGACCGGGCCGGCGGTCGTGCGCGCCATCGACGAGACGGTGCCCGCCGACCCGTCGGGCGCGGCGTTCTGGCTGGTGGCCGGGGCCATCCACCCCGACGCAGAGCTGACCCTCGAGGGAGTCAGCACCAACCCCACGCGGCGTGCCATCATCGACATCCTCCGGCGCATGGGCGCCGACATCGAGGAGCGCGAACGGCCGACGCCTGGTGGTGCCGACGGGGAGCCGCTCGCGGACCTGGTGGTGCGGTCGAGCCGACTCCGGGCCACCGACCTCGGGACGGCCGAGGTGGCGGCGGCGATCGACGAGATCCCCGCGCTGTGCCTCGCGGCGGCCGCGGCCGAGGGCACCACCCGCATCCGCGGCGCCGGGGAGCTGCGCCACAAGGAGTCCGACCGCATCGCCGGGATCGCGGACGGGCTGGCAGCCCTGGGCGCGCGGGTGCGCGTCACGGGCGACGACATCGAGATCGAGGGCGGCCGGCGCCTGACGGGCGCCGTCACCGAGACACTCGATGACCACCGGCTCGCGATGACATTCGCCATCGCCGGCCTCATCGCCGAAGGCGAGACGACCGTCCTCCGACCGGAGTCGGCGGCGATCTCGTATCCCGGCTTCTTCCGAGAGCTCGAAGGGGTGCGCGCATGACGAAGCGGGTCGTCCTCATCGGCCACCCGGTGGCCCACTCGCTATCGGGTGCGATGCAGCAGGCGGCGTTCGACCATCTGGAGATCGACGCCCGCTACGAGCTCTGGGACCGCCTGCCGGCGCAGCTCGCCGAGACGGTCGCCGAGCTGCGCGGCGAGGACATCCTCGGCGCCAACGTCACCATCCCGCACAAGGAGCGGGTCGCCCAGCTGATGGACCGCCAGACCGACGAGGCGCACGCCACCGGCGCGGTCAACACGCTCACCCGAGAGGGCAAGAAGCTGGTCGGGCACAACACCGACGTGGCCGGCTTCAAGGTGGCCCTGGACCGGCTGGTCGGGCGCCAGAAGATGCCGCGCCAGGCCGTGGTGCTGGGCGCCGGCGGCGGCGCCCGGGCGGTGGTCTACGGGCTCATCCGCGAGGGGTTCCAGCGGGTGGTCGTGTTCAACCGCCACCTCCACCGGGGCGAGCAGATGGTCAGGCACTTCGGCCGGTCCGCCTCGCACATGGACCTGCGCGCCATGCCCTGGCACGAGTCGATCATCGAGGCCGAGCTGGCCAAGGCCAAGGTCCTGGTCAACGCCACCTCCATCGGCCTGGAGGATGACACGTCCCCCATCCCGGCGGAGATCCTCACGCCGGACCTGCTCGTGCTCGACCTGATCTATCGCCAGACCCGGCTGCTCCGCGACGCGGCTGCCGCCGGCTGCGCGACCGCCGACGGCGAGCTGATGCTGCTCCACCAGGGCGCGGCGGCGTTCACGCTGTGGACGGGCCAGCCGGCGCCGATCGAGGTAATGCACGAGGCGCTCCGCCAGGCGCGCGCGGACGGGATCGGGTCCGCTGAGGGCGAGCCCGGCGTGGCCGCGCCGACCGCCTGACGGGACGCGGGAGGACGCCGTGGACCGATTCCGCTTCCTCACGGCCGGCGAGAGCCACGGGCCTACGCTCGGCGCGGTGGTCGAAGGCGTGCCCGCCGGGCTCGCGCTGACCGAAGCCGACCTCGAGGAGGACTTGGCCCGTCGCCAGCGCGGGTACGGCCGGGGCGCCCGCCAGACCATCGAGCGGGATCGCGCGCAGATCCTCGCCGGGGTGCGGCACGGGCGCACGCTCGGCTCGCCGATCCTGCTCGAGGTCGCCAACCGCGACTGGGAGAACTGGACCCGCGTGATGCAGGTGGGTCCGCTCTCCGCCGCCGAGGCCGCCGAGCTGGCGGCCCTGGCCGAGGGCGGCACCAAGCGCGCCCAGCCGATCACCCGGGTCCGGCCTGGCCACGCGGACCTGGCAGGCGCCCTCAAGTACGGCTTCAACGACGTCCGCAACGTGCTGGAGCGGGCGTCGGCGCGCGAGACCACGGCGCGCGTGGCCGCTGGCGGCATCGCGCGGGCGTTCCTCCGGGATCTCGGCATCGACGTCTGGTCGTTCACGGCCGAGGTGGGCGGCGTGGCCGTGGACCCGGCGCGCTGCACCCGGTCGCGTGACGAGGCCGACGCGTCGCCCCTCCGCTGCCCGGACCCCGACGCGGAGCAGGCGATGATCGCCCGCATCGACGAGGCTCGGGGCCGCGGCGACACCGTCGGCGGCGTGTTCGAGGTGGTGGTCCACGGGGCGCCGATCGGACTCGGCAGCTATGTCCACTGGGACCGGCGGCTGGACGCGGCGCTCGCGGCGGCCGTCATGAGCATCCACATCGTCAAGGGCGTGGAGTTCGGGCTCGGGTTCGAGCAGACCCGCCGCTTCGGCAGCGACGTCCAGGACGTGATCCAGGGGCGCCGCGCGGACGGCACCTGGGTCCACCGCACCAACAACGCGGGCGGGTTGACCGGCGGGGTCACCAACGGCGAGCCCATCGTGATCCGCGGCGCCGTCAAGCCGATCTCCACGCTGGCCCGGCCGCTGCCGACCGCGGACCTGATCACCGGGGCGGCCGTGGATGCCGCCCACTACGAGCGCAGCGACATCTCGGTGGTGCCGGCCGCGGGCGTCATCGGCGAGGCGATGGTCATGCTCACGCTCGCGCGGTTCGTGCTGGAGAAGACCGGCGGCGATTCGATGGCCGAGGTCACGGACAACCTGCGCCGCTACCGCGAGCGGATCGCCGCCGCGCCCGCCCCGCCCGTGCCCGGCGACGGCGCCGGCGGGCACGCCGCCACGGCGTAAGCGCGTGGAACTCGTCCTGGTCGGGCTGCCCGGGAGCGGCAAGACGGCGTGCGGCCGGCGGATCGCCGCTCGCCACGGCGCCAGCTTCGTGGATCTGGACGAGGAGATCGAGCGGGACGCCGGCGGCACGATCCCGGAGATCTTCGCCGAGGAGGGCGAGGCCGGGTTCCGCAGGCGTGAGCGAGCGGCCGTCGCGGCGCTCGGCCCCGCCGACCAGGGAGCCGCCCTCCGCCGGGTCATCTCCCCCGGCGGCGGGGCGATCATCGACCCTCGCAACAGGTGGACGCTGTTCCGCGGCCGGCGCGTGGCGTGGCTCGACGTTCGCCCCGAGGTCCTGGTCCAGCGGCTGCGGCGGTCGCACGTGGCGCGGCCGCTCGTCCAGGGGCCCAACCCGCTGGGCAGCATCCGAGCGCTGGCCGGGGCCCGGGAGCGCTTCTACGCTGCCGGCGTCCGCGTCAACGGCGTGGCGGAGGTGGCCGCCTGCGTGCGCCAGATCGAGGCCGTGCTGGACGCCCCGGCCGCGGGCACGGTCCTCCTGCGCGCCCAGACCCCCATCGGCGAGGTGGTGATCGGCGACGGGATCGCCGCGGCCGGGGTGGACGGTGCGCTGCGCCGGCTGGGGGCCCGGCGGGCGATCCTCGTCTCGGAGCCGGGCGCGTGGGGCGCCGCGGGCGAGGGCATAGCTGCGGGGCTGCGCGAGGCGGGCTGGGAGACCGAGGCGGTCATGCTGCCGCCGGGCGAGGACGCCAAGCGGCTCAGCGTGATCGAGGACGCCGCGCGTCAGCTCGCGCGCCTTCGCGTGGAACGCCGCGAGCCCCTGGTCGCCATCGGCGGCGGGGCGCTCGGCGACCCGGCCGGGTTCCTCGCCGCCTCGTACCTGCGGGGCGTGTCGTGGATCCAGGTGCCCACGACGCTCGTGGCGCAGGTGGACAGCTCGATTGGCGGCAAGACGGGCGTGGACCTGCCCGAGGGCAAGAACCTGCTGGGCGCCTTCCATCAGCCGGCGGCGATCGTGATGGACGTGACGCTGCTGCGCACGCTCCCCGAGCGCCAGCTGCGAGCGGCTCTCGGCGAGATCGTGAAGATGGCCGCCCTGGGCGACGAGACGCTGTTCGCGGCCCTCGAGGCCCGAGGGCCGGCGATCGCCCGGGGGGATCGGGAGGCGTTCGACGGCGGGCTGGTCGCCGAGGCGGTGGAGCGCGCCGGCTGGGCGAAGGTCGAGGTGGTGGTGGCCGACGAGCGCGAGCAGGGCGCGGCCGGGGGCCGCATCACGCTCAACCTGGGCCACACGGTGGCCCACGCGCTCGAGGCCGTGGACGGCTACGCGAACCTGCTCCACGGCGAGGCGGTGGCGTATGGGCTGCGGGCCGCCGCGCGCGTCGGCGTGGCGGCGGGCGTCACGCCGACGGACCGCGCGGCGCGGATCGAGGGCCTGCTCGACCGACTCGACCTGGGACGCGCGCCGCTCCCCTACGCGGCGGACGCCGTCGTGGCGGCGACGGGAACGGACAAGAAGCACGCCGGCGGCCGGCTGCGCTGGGTGCTGCCCACCGCGGGCGGGGTGACGGTCCGCGACGACATCCCCGTGGAGCCCGTGGCCGCGGCGGTCCGGAGCGTGCTGTCGGGCGTGCCGGCGCAGGGTGCGGCATGACGCGCGTGCTGGTGCTGCAGGGCCCGAATCTCAACCTGCTCGGGACGCGCGAGCCGGACATCTACGGTCACGACACGCTCGAATCGATCCACGCCGGGCTGGCGGCCCGCGCTGCCGAGCTGGGCGTGGACATCGCGTTCTTCCAGTCGAACCACGAGGGCGCGCTGATCGACCGCCTCCACGAGCGCGACTTCGACGTGGTGATCCTCAACGCGGCAGGCTACACGCACACCTCGGTCGCCCTGCGCGACGCGCTGCTCGCGGTCCACCGCCCGTTCTGGGAGGTGCACCTCTCGGACCCGTGGGCCCGTGACGAGTTCCGCAAGGTCAACTTCCTCCACGACATCGCGACCGCGACGATCGCAGGGCACGGGGCCCGCGGCTACACCGAGGCGCTCGAGCAGATCGCGAGCCGGTTCGGGGGTCAGGCGTGAGCGACGATCGGGGGAACCGCGGCGCCCCGACGGAAGCCGAGCGAGAGGACGCCGCGGCGGAACTGCTGCGCGTGCGCGACGCGATCGACGCGCTCGACCGCCAGATCGTCGAACTGCTGAACGGACGCGCCGAGCTGGGGCGGGCGGCCGGCCGGGCCAAAGCCCTGGCCGGCCGGCGGGCGGTCCACGACCCGGAGCGCGAGCGAGAGGTGCTGCTCCGCGTGGCGATGGCGAACCGCGGGCCGCTCTCGCAGGCCGACCTGCTCGCGATCTACCGGAAGATCGTGTCCGCCACTCGGGGCATCGAGCACCGCGACCGTGAGCGCCGACCCGACCGCGACTGACGCTGGGGGCGAGCTGTTCGTCCCGGCGGTGACGGGCTCGGCCCGCCCTGACGCGCGGGCGCTGCCCGTCACCCCGGTCACGCGGTTCGCGCCCGCGCCCACGGGATTCCTCCACCTCGGGCACCTGGTCAACGCGCTCTACGTGTGGGGCCTGGCCCAGGCGACCGGCGGGCGAGTGGTGCTCCGGGTTGAGGACCACGATCGCCAGCGGTCGCGGCCCGAGTACGAGGCGGCGCTGCTCGAGGACCTCGAGCGGCTGGGCCTGGCGCCCGATGAGCCGCCGCTCGCCGCATTCCGCGCCGGGGCGACGCCGTATCGCCAGTCGGACAACGGCGCGGCGTACGCGGCGGCGCTGGGCCGGCTGCGCGAGGCCGGGCTCGTCTATGCCTGCTCGTGCACGCGCACGACGTTCGCGGCCTGGGAGGCGGACCACGGGCGGCCCTGGCGCGGGATCGGCTGCCCGGGCGGCTGCCGCGCGACGGGGCAGGACGACCCCGCCGGACCGACCGCGACACCGGCGACGCCGGGGCCGGCGCTGCGGGTGGCCCTGGGTGCGGGCACCGAGCGCTGGGTGGACCTCCTGGCCGGGCCGATGGCCGACGAGCCGTCCGCGAGCGGCGACCTGCTGGTGCGCGACCGGGCGGGCAACTGGACCTATGCGTTCTGCGTGGTGGTGGACGACGCGGCGAACCACGTGGATCTCGTCGTGCGGGGCCGGGACCTCCTGGCCGCGACGCCGGCCCAGATCCGCCTGGCCCGCCTGCTGGGCCGCTCCGTCCCGCCCCAGTTCCTGCACCATCCCCTCGTGCGGCGCGTCTCCGGCCAGAAGCTGTCCAAGGCCGAGCGCGACACGGCGGTGCGCGAGATGCTCGACGCGGGCTCGACGCCGGCAGAGCTGTTCGGGCGGGCGGCGCGCCTCGCCGGGCTGCGCGAGCGGGCGACGCCGATCGAGCCGGCGGCGCTCGGCGCGCTGCTCCGCGCCTGACCCGCGGGCGGCCTTCG
>JAKAHL010000043.1 GCA_021815005.1 Chloroflexota bacterium | reverse complement strand
GCGGCGGTATCGGCCGCGGAACCGCCCGCCGCGGAGTCGGCTCCCGCAGCGCCGGCTCCCGCAGCGCCGGCCGAGGCCGTTCGTCCCGCGGCCACGCGTCCCTCGATCGGCGCCGGTTGGCTCACCGTTGCACCGGACGATTCCCGGCCGCCCGCCACGACGCAGGACCCGGTGTGGCCCACCACCGGCCGGCCGCCGATGGTCGGGATGCTCGCCGGGCGCAGGCTGACGCCGCCGAGCGATCCCGCGGCCCTGTGGGCCGCCTCGGCCCAGGAGGTGCTCAGCGGCGGACCCCGCCCGTCCGGCGCGGGGCAGCGTCGCGCGGCCGGCCCGGCCACACCGCAGCCCTGCGTCAACTGCGGCCTCCCGCTGTCCGTCAACGCCCGGTTCTGCCGCCGCTGCGGGTCTCGCCAGGGCTAGGTCTGGCCGCTCGTGCCCGGGCCGCCCCGACCGCACGGGCCGGCCGGGTCGCGCCACGCGCCACGTCGCCGACCGCCACCCTGACCCGGGGACGCCGACCAGCCGCAACTACCCGCGTCGCGCCCCGACCACCGGACCCAGCCTCGAGCGCACCTCGGTCCAGGCCGCGCCGAGAAGCAGGATGTTGAACGCGATCGAGAGCCAGGCAAGCAGGGCGAAGATGGCGAGTGCCGTGCCGTACACGGCCCACAGGCCCATCAGGCGCGGCGCGATGAACACGTACACCTGCGTGAACACCGCCAGGGTCAGCCCCACCACGCCGGCCGGGACCAGCAGTGCCCTCCAGGCGATCTGCTCGCTGGGCACGAAGCGATAGCACAGCGCCACGGCCACGGCAAACGCCGCCACCGAGACGAGCGGCCCGACCGCCTGGAGCACCGCAGCCGGCGCGGCCTCGAGGTTGACCCCGCCGGGCGCGAGCTGCGTGAGCCACGAGACGATCGACCCCAGCGCGACGAGGCCCACGGGCAGCAGGACCAGGACCAAGGTCAGCGCCACGCCCCGCAGCGTCTGGGCGACCGGGTTCCGGCGGGGCGCCCCGCGGAAGATCCGCGAGATTGCCGTGTCCAGGTTCGCGTAGAAGCGGCTCGAGCCCCAGACCAGCGTCACCACCGCGAAGATCCCGGTGGGCAGGGCGCCGGAGCCGACCCCGGTCAGCGCCAGCGCGGCAAGGTCCTCGAACGGCGGCAGAACCTGCGCGACGGCCGCCACCAGCTGGCTCTGGATGCCCGGCTCGCGGACGACGAACCCCATCACCGCCACCGCGAGCAAGAACGCCGGCAGTAGGGCGAGCAGCGAGGTGTAGGCGAGGCCGCCCGCCACGAGGCTGCCGCCCGCCCGGTCGTACGTGTCCATGACCGCCCGCAGGCGCGTCACGCCGGGGTGGCCGCCGAGCCGCTCCGCAATCCGCTCCGCCACGCGCCGGAGCCCGACGATCCGCTGCTCGACCTCGGCGGTCTCGCGCTCGAACCGGTCCTCCAGCCCTCCCTCGCCCATGGCGTCAGGGCAGGTCTTCGAACAGCCCCGGCTGGATGTGCTCCGCGCCCACCCGCCGCGGCGCGGCGATCAGCGCGCGCACCTCGCCGCGCCGGACGTAGCGCCGCCCGCCGAGCTTGATGCTCGCGAGCTTGCCAGATCTGGCCCAGCCGCCGATCGTGGCCGGCGCGAAGTGGACGTTGGCGGCCGCGAGGATCTCGACCGCCTCGCTCAGCGTGACCCAGTCGGCGGCGGCGGGCACCGGTCAGTCCTTCTCGCCCGCCGGGGACGAGGACCCCGCCGGGGACGAGGACCCAGACGAGGACGAGGACCCAGACGAGGACGACGAGGCGTCCGACGGCCCGCCGGAGGCCGACGCCTCCGTGGGCCCGCCCGAGGCGCCCGACGGCCGCGACCCCGCCTTGGTGGCGCCCCCTCCCCCGCGATCCTTCTTGGCCCAGCCCGACCCCTTGAAGTGGATCGACGGCGCGGAGAAGACCTTGCGCATCGTGCCCTCGCGCCCGCAGGACGGGCAGAACTTAGGCCCGGGGTCATTGATCCCGTGGAGGATGTCAGCGCGGTGGTCGCAGGCGGTGCAGAGGTAGTCGTAGATGGGCATCGTTGGTTCGCTGGTGTGCGGTCAGCCGCGGAGGAGCCGCATGCCGCACTTGGGGCAATAGAACGCGCGCTCGTGGGCCGACGCGAAACCGCAGTGGGCGCAGACCAGCCCGCCGCGCCCCGCCGCCGGGACCGGCCGGTCCACGGACGCCAGGCCAAGGGCGTGCTGGCTGCCGAGCACGTTGCCCAGGATCCCCGCGAGGGTCTTCTGGGCGATCCGGTCGGTGTCGCCGCGGGCGCCGCGGCCGCCCCACCCGACAACCGCGCGGACGATCATGTCGCCCGTCGCCTCGTCCCAGTGGGAGGCCACGCCTCCGACGATGGCGTTGTACTCAGGGTACCCCGCCGTGTCGGTCTCGCCGTCGAGCAGGGCGCACGCGAAGGTGTCGAACGCGAGGTCCACCGCGTCGAGCGTCTCGAGGACGACCAGCGCGTGCCGCGTCACCGGGCTCAGCTCGTGATGGGCGCCCAGCCACTGCATGGCCTCGGACGGGTGCGCGATCTGGGGCATCGCCTGGGCGAACTCGAGCGGCAGGGGCTCCACCACCTCGACCTCGCCCCGCGCAAAGCCGACGAGCATGGACGGCAGCTCCGCCAGCGCCCGGGGGCCGCCCCTCAGGCGCACTCCCTCGCTGCTCTTGGCCGCGTACTGCAGCTTGAGCGCGAACTCCTGCGCGACGACCTCCTCGGGCGGCCCGACGCGAGTCGGGGCCGTCGGGGCGGCGGGAGCGGACGACCTGTCCGGCTCGCTGCCGCGGCGCTTCAGGAACTCGAGCGGCACGGGGATCCTCCTGACTCGGCCGGTGGCCGGATCTCCCCCATCCTAGCAGCGACGGCCACCCGCGACCGCCGGCGGCTCCCGACGCCGTGAGCGTCGCGGTCACCGGCCAAGGCGGTCGCGCAGCCGCAGGACCTGGTCGGCCAGCTCGGCCTCGCGGGCGCGGGCGCCATCGACCACGGCGGGCGGCGCCTTGGACGTGAACGCGTCGTTGGCAAGGCGCGCCCTGGCCGCCCCCCACAGCCGCTCGGCGTCGGCGAGCTCCTTCTCGAGCCTGGCCCGGTCTGCCTCGGCCGCGCCCGCGTCTGCGACGCCAGCGCCCACGATGGCCTCGGACGGGCCCGCGATGACCGACAGGCCGGTGGCGGCGGCGTGGAGGGCCTCCCGGTCGTCGTGGCGCCGCATGGGCTTCGCCCGGGCGAGCCGCTCGAGTGCCGGGCGCAGCGCCTCGAACGACGCGACGAGCCCGGGCTCCACCGCCACGTCGAGCGGCAGCCAGGCGCCGGGCTCGAGCTTGGCATCCGAGCGCGCGTTGCGCACGGCTCGCACGAGCTCGACCAGCGCGCCCACCTCGGCCTCGGCCTCCTCGTCCCGCACGCCGACGGCCGGCCAGTCGGCCACGATCAGGAGCTCGGGGTCCGAGGCCGCGTGCGGGAGCGCGCCCCACAGCCGCTCGGTGATGAACGGCATCACCGGGTGCAGCAGGCGCAGGTACGTGTCGAGCGCCTCGACGAGCGTCCACCAGGTGGCCTCGCGGTCGGCGGCCTCCAGCGACACGTCGGCCAGGCGCACCTTGGCGAGCTCGATGCCCCAGTCGCAGTACTCGCTCCAGATGGCGTCGTACAGGAGCCGGGTCACCTCCCCGAACGCGTAGTCCGCCATCGCCCCGTCCACGGCGGCAACCGTGGCGGCCGCCCGCGAGCGGACCCAGCGCTCGGCCGGGCCGAGGCGGGCGGGGTCCGGCGCCCGGCGCGGGGCATCGGCCGGGATGCCCTCGGGACGCGCCCCCAGCACGAAGCGGGTGGCGTTCCAGAGCTTGTTGGCGAAGTTGCGGGCGTTCTCCACCTTGGCCATGCCGAACTTCTGGTCGTTGCCCGGCGTGGCGCCGTGGACCAGCGCGAAGCGCAGCGCGTCGGCGCCGTGCTCGTCGATGGTCCCGAGCGGGTCCACCACGTTGCCCTTGGTCTTGGACATCTTCTGGCCGAACGGGTCGCGGATGAGGCCCGACAGGTAGACCGTGTGGAACGGGGCATCGCCCAGCATCTCGATGCCCAGCATCATCATCCGGGCCACCCAGAAGAAGATGATGTCGTAGCCGGTCTCCATGACCGAGCCCGGGTAGAACCGGGCGAGGTCGTCGGTGGCGTCGGGCCAGCCGAGCGTCGAGAACGGCCACAGGCCGGAGCTGAACCACGTGTCGAAGATGTCCGGGTCCTGCGTGAGCCGTGACGCCGGCGCGCCGCAGACCTCGCAGGCGTCGGGCCCGCCCGCCTCGGCGGAGACGGTGGCGTGGCCGTCGGGGCAGTACCAGGCCGGGATGCGGTGGCCCCACCACAGCTGCCGGGACACGTTCCAGTCCCGGATGGTGGTCATCCAGTGCTCCCAGACCTTCTCGAACCGGGCTGGCAGGATGGCGGTGCGGCCCGATCGGGTTGCCGCGAGCGCGGCCTCCGCCAGCGGTCCCGTGCGCACGAACCACTGCGTCTTGAGGCGCGGCTCCACCGCGTCGGTGCTGCGCTGGCAGCGGCCGATGACCATCTCGTGGGCCTGCTCGCCCTCGAGGTCGCCGAGCGCGGCGAGGTCCTCGAGAATCGCGGAGCGGGCCTTGTACCGCTCCAACCCGTCGTACCGGGTGCCGGTGTTGGCCACGTGCGCGATGTCGTCGAGGACCGTCGGCATCGCCAGCCCGTGGCGCCTGCCCGTCTCGTGGTCGTCGTGGTCGTGGGCCGGGGTGATCTTCACGGCGCCGGTGCCGAAGGCGGGGTCCACCACCGGGTCCGCGATGACCGGCACGTCGCGGTCCACGAAGGGGATGCGCACGCGCCGGCCGACCAGCCGCGCGTAGCGCTTGTCGTCGGGGTGGACGGCCACGGCCGTGTCGCCGAGGAGCGTCTCGGGGCGCGTGGTGGCGACGGTCACGGTCGCCGGGCCGGGCTGGCCCGTCGTCTCGTCGAGCAGGTGGTACCGGATTCGCCAGATCGTGCCCGTCTCGGGCGTGGGGATCACCTCAAGGTCCGAGACCGACGTCCGGCAGCCCGGGCACCAGTTGACGAGCGCCTCGGCGCGGTACGCCAGGCCCTTGCGGTGCAGGCGCAGGAACGCCTCGCGCACGGCCCGGCTGCTGACCTCGTCCATCGTGAACCGCAGGCGGCCCCAGTCGCACGACCCGCCAACGCGGCGCTGCTGGGTGAGGATGACGTTGCGGGTCTCCTCGACGAACGCCTGCATGCGCTCGAGGTACCGCTCGCGGCCGAGGCTGGCGCGGCTCTCCCCCTCCCCGGCGAGGATCTTGTCCAGCACGAACTGCGCGGCGATCGAGGCGTGGTCGAGGCCCGGCAGGAACAGCGCGGGGCGGCCGGCCATCCGCGCGTGGCGGATCATCAGGTCCTCGACCGTGGTGCGCTGGGCATGGCCCAGGTGCAGCGAGCCGGTCACGTTGGGCGGCGGCTGGATGATCGTGAACGCCGGCTTGGACCAGTCCGCGCGCGAGCCGGCCCCGTCCGGGGCGAAGACGTCCGCCGCCATCCAGCGCTCGTAGATCTCGTGCTCGAACTCGGCCGGGGCATAGGCCTTGGCGAGCGTCGCGGTCGGCTCGGTCATCGCTCTGGCTCCTAGCAACGAACAACCCCGGCTCGTCCAGCGGACGAACGGGGTCGTGGTACCACCTGCTGGGTTCCGCGGCCGGGGCTCGCGGGTCATCCCCGCGACCGTGGTCCGGCCACGCTCTGCGGCGCGCTACCGGGCGCCACCCGCACGGCTCGCGAGCGACCTTCGCACCCGTCGTGCCCGCGCGGCTCGCACCGTCCCGCGCTCGCTCCCGGCCGACTCGGGGCTACTCCTCTCGGTCAGCGCCGTGTTCCGGCGGAGTCTAGCACGCGGGGTCGCGCCAACCGGCCGCCCGACCGCTCACCCTGCGTGCTGGTCCCCACCGCCGGGGAGGCGGTCACGCGCCCGCGCGGTGCGTCACCCGTCCGCCCATCACGGTGGCCCACACGCGCATCTCCCGCAGGCGCCGGGCGGCCGCGGCGGCGTCGGCAGCCGGGGCGAGCGGGTCGTCGTCGAGGATGGCGATGTCCGCCACCTCGCCCGCCGCCAGCGTGCGCCGGCCGTCCGTGCTCGCCGCCAGGGCCTCGGCCGCGGTCAGCGCCTGCTCGGGATGCCATGCCGGCCGCGCATCGGCACTCCGGTGGACCGCGGCCGCCATGGCGAGCCACGGGTCCAGGGGCGACACCGGCGCGTCCGAGCCGAGCCGCAATCCGACGCCCGCCCGCAGGAAGTCCCGGAAGGGGAAGCACCAGGCCGTCCGGTCGGCCCAGCAGACCTCCGCCACGTCGCGGTCGTCGAGAAGGTGGGCCGGCTGGACGCTCGCCCCGACGCCGAGACGCGCCATGCGGCTCACCTGCTCGGGCCGGACCAGCTGCGCGTGCTCAACCGACCCTCGGGCACCCGTCGCCTCGAACGCGTCGAGCACGTCGTCCAGGGCCGCATCGCCGATCGCGTGCAGGGCCACGCTGAGGCCGGCCGCCGCGGCACGCGCCACCAGGGGCTCCAACGCGTCCCGCGGGTAGTTCTGCACGCCTCGCGGGTGCTGGGCCGCCGGGCCGACGAGCGCGTCGGCGTAGGGCGTTGAGCAGTAGGCGGTCCGGGAGCTGAGCGAGCCGTCCGCGATGACCTTGAGCGGCCCCATCACCGCGTGCCCCGGCGTGCGGACCGCGTCCGCCTCGGCGCTGCCGACCGGGCCGCTCGGCAGCGGGTCGCCCGTGCGCAGGCCCGCGGCGATCACCTCGTCGAGCAGCTCGGGGTAGACGCCCGCCCGAATGCGCAGCGTGTCGAGGCCCGAGGCCAGGCGTCGCGGCCAGGCCCGGAATCCGTCGCCGAACTCCAGGTCCACCACCCCGACCACGCCCATCGCGGCGGCCTGCGCCAGGACGGCCCCATAGCCCGCCTCAAGCTCGGCCTCGGCCCCCGGGAGCGAGGCCAGGCGGCCGAACACGGCGAACCACGCGTCCTCCTCCAGGACGGAGTCCCGAGGAGGCAGCCCGAAGCGACGCAGCGCGGCCGAGTTGAGCCACCCGTGGTGCGCGTCGCCGCTGGCCAGGACGACGGGGATGCCACCGCTCACCGAGTCCAGCAGTCGGGTCGTCGGGACATCGGGCCAGGCTGCCGACCGGTGGCCCCAGCCCACCAGGACGCCGGTTGCCGGCAGCGGGACCCCCGAGCGGAGGCGGCGCCCCACCCGCTCGGCAGCCTCGGCGGCGCTGCGCGTTCCGCGAAGGTCCAGGCGCGCCGCGGACGCCGCCCACTGGCCCAGGTGCACGTGGCCGTCCCAGAGGCCCGGCACCGCCCAGCGGCCGTCGGCGTCGAGCACCTCCGGCCGGGGCCGATCTGCCGTCGCTGGGTGCGCCCCGGGCGCCGCGGCCGAACGCCGTCGCCGTCCCGCGACACGGGAGCCTGCGGGCCGGATCGCCGCGATCCGGTCACCCGCCACCTCGACGTCCACGGGACCGTCAGGCGCCGCCCGCCCGCCGACCCGGACCAGCCGGACGTTCCGGACCAGCACGCCTCACCTCCCCCGCGGGGAACACCGGGCCACGGCGTGACCGGCCCGCAGCCTGCCCGCTGGCGCCAAGCGCGTCAGGCGGTCTCGCCCTGCTCCGCGAGCCAGGCCGGGTAGTTGGTCTCGTCCACGCCCTTGTCCACGTCGCTCTTGGTGAGCAGGAGCGGGGCCCGGCCGTCGCGGATCGTCTCCTCGGTGATGATGCAGCGCCGGACGTCGGTGCGCTCGGGGATGTCGAACATCACCTCCAGCAGCGCCTCCTCCACGATGGAGCGGAGCGCCCGGGCGCCGGTCTTGCGGTCCAGGGCCACCTCGGCGGCGGCCCGCAGGGCGCCGTCCGTGAAGACCAGCTCCACCTTGTCGAGCTGGAGGAACTTCTGGAACTGGCGCGTTACCGCGTTCTTGGGCTCCACAAGGACCCGCATCAGGTCGTCCGCGGTGAGCGGCGAGAGGGTGACGATCACCGGCAGGCGCCCGATGAACTCCGGGATCAGCCCGAACTTGAGCAGGTCCTCGGGCATCAGCTTCTCGATGGCCTTCGAGCGGTCGGCGCGCGACACCGGCCCATCGGAACCGAAGCCGATCGAGCGCTTCCCCACCCGCTCCTCGACGATCCGCTCCAGGCCGTCGAACGCACCGCCGCAGATGAACAGGATGTTCGTCGTGTCGATCTGGATGAAGTCCTGGTGCGGGTGCTTGCGGCCGCCCTGGGGCGGCACGTTGGCCACGGTGCCCTCGAGGATCTTGAGCAGGGCCTGCTGGACCCCCTCGCCCGAGACGTCCCGGGTGATCGAGGGGTTGTCGGCCTTGCGGGCGATCTTGTCGATCTCGTCGATGTAGATGATCCCCCGCTGCGCGCGGGAGACGTCGAAGTCGGCCGCCTGGATCAGGCGCAGCAGGATGTTCTCCACGTCCTCGCCCACGTAGCCGGCCTCGGTCAGGCTGGTGGCGTCGGCGATGGAGAACGGCACGTCGAGGATGCGGGCGAGCGTCTGGGCGAGCAGCGTCTTGCCAGAGCCGGTCGGGCCCACCAGCAGCACGTTCGACTTCTGGAGCTCGACCTCGTCCACCGCGCTGCCCGCGTTGACGCGCTTGTAGTGGTTGTAGACGGCGACGGAGAGGACCTTCTTCGCCTTCTCCTGCGAGATGACGTACTGGTCCAGCGCGAGCGTGATCTGGCGCGGGTTGGGGAGCTTCGGCTGGGGGGTGCGCTGCTTGGGCGCCTCCAGCATCTCCTCCTCGATGATCTCCTGGCACAGGTTGATGCACTCGTCGCAGATGTAGACGCCCTGGCCTGCGATGAGCTTGCGCACCTGCTCCTGGCTCTTGCCGCAGAAGGAGCAGCGGTACGGGACCTTGGATCCCTTGGACCCCGTCGTGGTCACGCGTTCGGTCTCCCGCGCTTAGTGGTCCGTCTCGGGCCCGGGCTGACCGTCGCCCGACCCCGCCGCCGGCACATCGCCGCCGGCCAGGCCATGGCTGTGGGCCTGGGCGATCAGCGAGTCACCGGTCATCGTGTAGACCGAGTCGATGATGCCATATGCCTTGGCGTCGTCGGCACCCATGAAGTAGTCCCGGTCCGTGTCGCGCACGATCTTGTCCAGGTCCTGGCCGGTGTGGCGTGCCAGGATCTCGTGGTTGACCTGGACCAGGTGCTCCCACTCCTTCATCTGGATCACCGCGTCCGGCGCGTTGCCCCGGAACCCGCCCGAGCCCTGGTGGATCATGATCCGGCTGTGCGGCAGCGCGTAGCGCTTGCCCTTGGCGCCGGCCGCCAGGAGCACCGCGGCCATCGACGCCGCCATGCCGATGCAGATGGTGCTCACCGGGGCGCGCAGGTACTGCATCGTGTCGTAGATGGCGAGGCCGCTCGTGACCACGCCGCCGGGCGAGTTGATGTACAGGCTGATGTCCTTCTCGGGATCCTCGGACTCGAGGAACAGCAGCTGCGCGATCACCAGGTTGGCGAGGTGGTCGTCGATCTCGTCGCCCAGGAAGATGATCCGCTCGCGCAGCAGGCGCGAGTAGATGTCGTAGGCGCGCTCGCCTCGGCTGGTGGACTCGATGACCATGGGGACGAGCATCGTCGGTCTCCCTGCGGTGCCTTGGGCGTCGATTCGGTGCCCGGTGTCAGGCACCGGCGGCATCCCCGACGGCCTCGGCGTCGCCGTGGTCGTGGGTCTGCTCATCGGTGCTGGACGACGGGATGGCACCCGGGTCCGTGGCGTCGATGGACGCCGCGGCCTCGGCCTGGGGCGTGTCGAGCGCGGAGGGCAGGTCGTCCTCCAGGTGCGGGATCGCCGGGTGCTCGGGGTGCGCGGCCAGCCAGCGGTCAACCAGCGACTCCACCACCTTGGTGCGCCTCAGGGTGCTGCGGATGAAGTTGCGGCCCCGCTCGGACTCGAAGTACTTGACGGTCCGGGCGTCCTCGTACCGCTGGCGGGCCAGCTCCACCTGGCCCTCGACCTCCGCGTCGGAGATCTGCAGCCCCTCGGCGTCCGCGATCGAGGACAGGACCAGCAGCACCTTGGTGCGCTGCTCGGCCTGCGGGCGGAACTCCGCGTGGAGGTCCGTCTCGGTCTTGCCCACTGCCTTGAGGTAGGCGGCCTCGGCGATGCCCTCGCGGGCGAGCGAGGAGCGCAGCTCGTCGTGCATGACCTCGACCTCCTGGTCCACCAGGATGTCGGGTAGCTCAAGCGTGGCGTTGGCCACGGCGTAGTCGATGATCTTGTCGCTGAACTGGTGGCGGGCGCGGTCCAGCGCGTTGCGGCGCAGGCGCTCACGCACGTCGGCGCGCAGGGCGGCCATGTCCTCGTAGGTGCCCATCCGGCGCGCGAAGTCCTCGTCGGCGTCCGGGAGGACCTTCTCGCGGAGCTCCTTGAGGTCAACCTCGAAGTGCGCCTGCTGGCCGGCCAGGCTCTCCTCGGCGTAGTCCGCCGGGAAGGTGATGTCGAACTCGGTGGTCTCGCCCGGCCGGAGGCCGACCAGGTTGGCCTCGAAGCCCGGGATCAGCCGGTCCTCGCCGATGATCAGCGGCATGCGCTCCGAGGAGCCCCCGTCGAACGGCACGCCGTCCCGGGTGCCCCGGAACCCGATGACCGCCCAGTCGTCGTTCTGCGCGCCGCGGTCCTCGACTGCCTTGAGGGT
>JAKAHL010000042.1 GCA_021815005.1 Chloroflexota bacterium | reverse complement strand
CCTGAGAGTGATGGTCCTGGGCCTGTTCGGCGGGATCGTCGCCGACGCGCTGCCCAAGCGCAAGACGCTGATCGCCACCCAGACCAGCCAGATGCTGCTCGCGTTCGCCCTGTTCGCGCTCTCGCAGGCCGGCGTCGTGCAGGTCTGGCACATCCTCGCGCTGGCCCTGCTGCTGGGCGTGACGAACGCGGTGGACATGCCCACGCGCCAGGCGTTCGCGGTCGAGATGGTCGGGCGGGACGACGTGCCCAACGCCGTGGCCCTCAACTCCGCGATGTTCAACGGCGCCCGGATCATCGGGCCGGCTGTCGCCGGCATCGCGATCGGGATCCTCGGCATCCCGGTCGCGTTCCTGCTCAACGGCCTCAGCTTCCTCGCGGTGATCGCCGCGTACGCGGTCATGCGCGACGAGGACCTCCGCGGCCCGGCGCGCTACCACCGCCCCGCGTCCGTGCGCGCGGTGGGCGAGTCGCTCGGGGACGGGCTGCGCTACTGCCGGCGCTCCCCGATGCTCCTGCTGTCGATCACGCTGGTCGGGCTCGCGTCCGTCTTCGGCATGAACTTCGGCGTCGTCATCCCGGCCCTCGCCGACCAGGTCCTGCACACTGACGCCACCGGCTACGGGTTCCTGATGTCCGCGATGGGCGTTGGCTCGATGGCCGCGGCGCTGCTGATCGCATTCACCGGGCGCCCCCGCCCCGTGATCATCGGGCTGGGCTCGGTGGGGCTCGGGGTGGGGCTCGTCGCGGGCGGGCTCGTCGGGAGCGTCGCGCTGGCGCTGCCGGCCATGGCGCTGGTGGGCTTCGGGGCCATCGGCATGGCCGCCACCGCCAACACCACGGTCCAGCTCAACGTGGAGGACGGCTACCGGGGCCGGGTCATGAGCGTGTACTCGACGGTCTTCGCCGGCTCCACCCCCATCGGCGGCCTGTTCGCGGGCTGGCTCGCGACGGCCGTCTCGGTGGACGGGTCGCTGGTCATCGCGGGCGTCCTGGCCGGCCTGACCGGCCTGCTCGGGGTGGTCTGGCTACGACGCATCCGCGCCCGGGGCGTGGCGCCCTTCCTCGTGCACGACGGTGCGGCCGCCAGCGCGTCACCGGCCCGCCTGCGCTGAGCCTGGGCTCGCGGCGCTGCCGCGGGCCGACCCGGTGCGCCGCCGCAACGCCCGGAGGAGCCGGTCTCCCCGAGGAGGTCGCTGCCGCCATCGACCTCGCAGGGCGGGATGTCAGCCCAGGTCCCGCTGCACGCTGAGCACGTCCTTGAGCTGCTCCACCCGCCCCATCACCTTGGCCAGCTGGGCCACCGACGCAACCTGCAGCGTCATCGTGACCAGTGCCGTGTGGTCCGGCGAGACCGACACGTTGGCGGCCAGGATGTTCACCCGGTTCTCGGCCATCACCTGGGTGACATCGGAGAGCAGCCCGGTCCGGTCGTACGCCTCCACCCGGATCGCGATGGGGTAGGTCTGCGCCGGCGCAGCCTCCCACTCCACGTCGATCAGGCGGGTGACCTCCCGCTCGTTGATGACCGTCGGGCAGGTCCGCAGGTGGACGGTGATGCCCTTGCCCCGCGTGATGAACCCGGCGATCGGGTCGCCCGGGATCGGGTGGCAGCACTTGGCGAACCGGACCAGGAGGTCCCCGACGCCCTTGACCCGGACCCCGCCGCTGCGGGCGGGCTGCGAGGGGGCGATCGTCGGCAGCGCCGCCTGGCCGTCGTCCGTCACGCCCAGGCGGATCACCACCTGCTGCGCGGAGATGGCGCCGTAGCCGACGGCGGCGAAGAAGTCGTCGACGGTCTCGTGGCTGTAGCTCTTCGCCACCTCGGCGACCTTGTCCGCGCCGATCTGGGCGACGCTGGTCCGGGCCAGCCGCCGAAGCTCGCGGTCCAGCGACTCGCGCCCGTGGACGATGTTCTCGGCGCGGTCCTTCTTCTTGAACCACTGCCGGATCTTCTCCCGGGCGTGGGACGTCCGGACGATGTTGAGCCAGTCGCGCGACGGGCCGTGCTCGCCCTTGGTCGTGACGATCTCGACGATGTCGCCGTTCTTGAGCCGGTAGTCCAGCGGCACGAGCCGGTTGTTGACCTTGGCGCCGATCGTCCGGTGGCCGATGTCGGTGTGGATGCGGTAGGCGAAGTCGAGCGGTGTCGAGCCAGCCGGCAGGTCCTTGACGTCGCCCCGCGGGGTGAACACGAAGACCTGGTCCTGGAAGATGTCGAGCTTGATGCCCTCGACGAACTCCGTGGCGTCGTGGTCGCCGACGTCGCGCTGCCACTCCATCAGCTGGCGCAGCCAGGCGAGCTTGGCGTCGTAGTCGCGCTCGGACTTGGACCCCTCCTTGTACCGCCAGTGCGCCGCGATGCCCACCTCGCTGACCTGGTGCATGGCACGGGTCCGGATCTGGATCTCGAGCGGCTTGCCGTCGAGTGCGATCACCGCGGTGTGGAGGCTCTGGTACAGGTTGTTCTTGGGAACGGCGATGTAGTCGTCGAACTGCCCCGGGATGGGCCGCCACAGGGCGTGGACGAGGCCGAGGGCCGCGTAGCAGTCCCGGATCTCGTCAACCAGGATGCGGATCGCGTAGACGTCGTAGATCTCGCCGAACTCCGCGCCCTTGCGCTGCATCTTCTTGTAGATGCTGTAGATGTGCTTCGGGCGCCCCTGGAGCTCGGCGTCGAGGCCCGCCTCCGCCAGGCGCGGGCGCAGCTCCTCGATCGCCCGCTCGATGTAGCTCTCGCGGCCCTTGCGCCGCGTGTCGAGCAGTTTCGCCAGCTCCCGGTAGCGTTCCGGCTCGAGCGCCTTGAACGACAGGTCCTCGAGCTCCCACTTGATCTGCCAGATGCCGAGGCGCTCCGCCAGCGGCGCGTAGATCTCCATCGTCTGGCGCGCGATGCGCTGCTGCTTCTCGGGCGGCAGGGCCGCCAGGGTGCGCATGTTGTGGAGGCGGTCCGCGAGCTTGATGAGCACGACGCGGATGTCGTCCGCCATCGCGAGGAACATCTTCCGGATGTTCTCGGCCTGCTGCTGCTCGTGGCTGTGGGTGCTGAACTTCGACAGCTTGGTGACGCCGTCCACCAGGTGCGCGATCTCGGGCCCGAAGCGGTCCTCGATGTCCGCGAGGCTGTACTCGGTGTCCTCCGGCACGTCGTGGAGGAGCGCGGCCGAAACCGCGACCGGGTCGATGCCCAGATCCGCGAGGACCTGCGCGGCCGCGATGGGGTGCATGACGTACGGCTCGCCGGAGGCCCGAACCTGCCCGCCGTGCGCCTCCACCGCGAGCGAGAACGCGCGCTCCACGACGCCGAGCTCGGCCTGCGGGTGGTGCGTCCGCAACGACGCCATGAGGTGCGGCCGGGCCGCCTCCGGGTCCCGGTGGCCGGCGCGGTGCTGCGGCAGGACCTCGCCCTCCACCGGGCGGACGGGGGCGTCTCCGCCCGCCGCGCGCCGGGGCGCTCGCGCCGCGACAGACCGCGGCTTCGGCAGCGGCGGCTCGGGATCCCGCACGACAGGGTCGGCCATGGGCGCAGTCTACCTCTCGGCGGGTGGACGCCCGTTCGCCGCCAGCCCCGCACGGCGGGCGGTCGCGACCCGGCTTGGGCCGCCCGGTCGGCGCGGGGTCATCCGCCGAGCAGCCCCACCGTCAGCTCGCCGACCAGGACCAGGTTGCCCGCCGGGTCCACCGTGGCCGAGGTCAGGCGCAGCGGCACGTCCACCCCCGCGCGCAGCAGCGTCACCGGGGCGCCTGATGCCGGCTCCGCCACCAGGTCCCCGCCCGCGTCCACCGCCAGCGTCGCGCTCACGGTGGTGGCCGCCGCCCTGGCGGTGACCCGGTCGGGCGCCGTGAGGCGAACCGCGGACGGCGCGACGGCCAGGCCCGTCGCGCTCGCGATCTCCCCCGCCACGAGGGACCGGGCCGCGGCGGCGGCGATCGTGGTGGTCGCCGTGACGCGGGCGCCCCCTCCGGCAAGGTCCACGGTCCCGAGGGTAAGGGGCTGCCCCGCCACGTCCGGCGCCGTGACGCCGGTCAGGCGTCCGGCGACGCTGGTCGCGGACCGGTCGAGCAGCGAGACGCCCAGGAAGGTGACGTCCAGGGCGCCGATGCGCATCCCCCGGAACGTGGCGCTCGTGGCGCGCAGGCGCACGCGGTCGGCGCGCAGGGCGAGCAGGTCCCACGGCGGGTCGGCCGCCACGGTCACCGTCGTGTCCGAGGCCTGCAGGCCAGCCGCCCCCACACCGGCCGTCAGCACGCCCGCCGCGACCGCCGGCAGCCCCACCACGACCCCTGCCGCGAGCAGGGCCGCCGCCAGCGCGAGCGTGAACAGGCAGCCCCTCACGGCCTACTGCCCCAGATAGCCCAGGGCAGCCAGCATCTCCCGCGCGACGGCCGCCTCGTCCCACGGGATGGCCCCTCCCGCGCGCAGGATCGTGCGCTCGTGGCCCTTGCCAGCGAGCAGCACCACGTCACCGGGCCGCGCCCGCCCGAACGCGGCCGCGATCGCCGCCCGCCGGTCCGGGATGCCCAGCACGTCCTCGCCCTCCGTCCGGCCGGCACGCACGGCGCCTCGCACGATCTCGGCCACGATGGCCGCGCCGTCCTCGCCCCGCGGGTCCTCGTCGGTGGCCACCACGAGCCGGCACCGCTCGCCCGCGATCCGGCCCATCACCGCGCGCTTGGCCGTGTCCCGCTCGCCCGCCGAGCCGAACACCGCGATCAGCCCGCCGCCGCCCGCAGCCGCGACCGGCGCGAGGATCCCCAGCACGACCTCCAGCGACGCCGGGGAGTGCGCGTAGTCCACGATCACCGAGAACGGCTGGCCCTGCGCGATCCGCTCCATCCGGCCGGGCACCCCGGGCACGGACGCGAGGCCAGCGCGGACCTCGTCCGGCGGCAGTCCCAGGGCCTCTCCCAGCGCGACCACCGCCAGCGCGTTATGGACGTTGAAGCGGCCGGCGAGGCGCAATTCGACGCTCGCCGCCCCCGATGGCGCGGCGAACTCCACCCGAAGCCGCGACGCGTCCTCGTCGGCCGCGAGCGCCCGCACGTCGGCGTCGGCCGACCAGCCGTAGCGGACGAGGCGCGCGCCCGCGTCGGCGGCCGCCCGCTCGAACCAGGCGCGGTTGGGGTCGTCCGCGTTGACGACAGCGACCTTGGGCCACGGTCGGCCGCCGACGATCTTGCGGGGGTTGGCCGGCCCCTCGGCCAGCGACGCGAACAGCCGCGTCTTGGCCTCGCGATAGCGCTCGAACGTGCCGTGCAGCTCGAGATGCTCGTGGGTCAGGTTGGTCAGGATCGCCACGTCGTAGGAGATGCCCAGGACGCGGCCGAGCTCGAGCGCGTGGGACGTGGTCTCGAGCACCGCCACGTCGTCGCCGGCCGCCGCCATCGCCGCCAGCGTCGCCCCGAGCTCCGGCGCGCCCGGCGTCGTGACGTGGGCCTCGTGCCGCTCTCGAACGCCGCCGACGCGCGTCTCCACCGTCCCGACCAGGCCGGCCCGCAGGCCCGATGCCTCGAGCGCGGCGGCGGCGAGGAACGACGTGGTGGTCTTGCCGTCGGTGCCGGTGACGCCCACGACGCCCAGGCGCCGTGACGGGTCCCGGTACCACCAGCCCGCGGCGACGGCCAGCGCCCGCCGCGTGTCGGTCACCACGACCTGCGGCATGGAGACCCCCGGCACCTCGCGCTCCACGATGGCCGCCGCCGCGCCCGACGCCTCCGCGCCGGCGACGAAGTCGTGGCCGTCCACGTGGAACCCGCGGACGGCCACGAACAGCCGGCCGCCGCCCGCCGCGCGGGAATCCTCTGCGATGCCCCTGACGGACCGCTCGGCGACCGCCGACGGCGCGACGTGCCCGCGCCCCAGGAGCCCGGCGGACGCCAGGCGGTCCAGCAACTCCCCCATGGGGCGGGGCTCCGTGGGCTCTGCCGCGACGATCAGCCGCTCGACCGCCGTGCGCTCCCGCGTCATCGGGAGCCCCCTCGGAGCTGGCGCGCGAGCCGGCTGGTGGCCCGGCCCGCCCGGTAGCGCCAGGGGCGCGCGACGCGCTCCTGCGCCCCGGCGAGCGCCACCCAGCGCGCCCCGAAGCTCCGCTTGTGCTCGTACAGGCCGTACGTCGGCTCGCCCGGCAGCGGCTCGCGGCGGGCGCCCTCCACGTCCACCCCGCCGAGGTCCATCTCGGCCCGGCCCTCGGCCAGCGCCAGCTGGATCGCGCGCCAGCGCAGCAGGTGCATCGTGCCCGGGTGCACTCGGCGGGTCTCGGCGACGTCCGCCGAGTGCGCGGTGGACAGCCGCCTCCCGTGCCGGTACAGCACCAGACCGCCCAGCAGCCCGCCGTCCTGGGCCGCGCGCGCCTCGAGGTACACGAGGTGCCCGGCGGCGAGCGCCCGCCGCCACCAGGCCACGAACTCCTCGGGCCCCGCGAAGTCGAAGCCGCGCCGGTCCCCCGTCGCGCGGAGGACGGTGTAGAAGCGGGCAAGGGCGTCGCCGGCCGGCTCCTCGGCGTCGGCCCGCTCCGCCCCCTCGAGCGGCGACCGGCCGGCATCCCAGCGCAGGACGCGGGTCCCGTCGCGCTCGGCCCGGCGGATCCGCTGGCGGGTCGCCTTGGCGATGCCGTCGAGGATGGCCGCCTCGTCGGCCCCGTCGAGCGGCAGCGCCGTGCGGTGGCGCGACGGCTGGATCTCCGGGATCGCGTGGAAACCCGCGGCCCGGAGCGCGTCGCGGTACCCGGCGTCGTCGGCCGCCACCTCGGGATCGGCGGCCAGCACGTCCACGCCCTGGCGCCCGAGATGGGCCGCGATGGCCGCCAACGCCTCGCCCGTGGCCCGCCCGCTGCCGTCGCCGGTCCACGGCTGCCCCGTTCCGACCGGCCCGCGCGCGATGTAGGCGGACCCGCCGCCGATCAGCGGCCAGGCTCGCTCCAGCGCCACCGCGCGCATCCCGCCAGCCTCCAGGAACCGCGGGCGCCAGCCCCGCGCGGCCCGGTGCTCGGCCCACGCCCGCGACTGGAGGACGTGGCCGCCCGGCACGTCCACCGCCGTCGCGTCCCAGCCGTCGAGCTCGGCCGCGCCGAGTTCGCGCACGAGGTCCGTCATCCGTCGCCCCCGCCGTCCCCCTCGTAGCCGGCCGCCGTCTGGCCGCCGGCGCCCGCAAGGCCGTGGCGGGCGCGCTCCACGCGGACCCGAGCCCGAACCGCGGCCCCGTAGGTGGCGCGCCCGACCCGGTCGAGGACAAGGTCCCATGCCCCGATGTACCGGACCTCGCGCCCGCCGAAGCCGGTCTTGAAGTGCGCGATGCCGGGATGCGCCAGGCCCCACAGGTCGTAGCTGGCGGCGCCCGACTCCCGCGACGAGCGGATCGCCTCCCACTTGAGGAGGTAGTTCGCCCGCGAGTCCGCGCCCGCCTGGGTCATGCCCCCGTACGGCTCCACGACGCGACGCCCGGCACGGACCAGGAACAGCGTCGCGACCGGCGTCCCGTCGGCGAGCTCCGCGAACAGCAGGCGGGCACGGCCGGCGGGCGCGTAGGCGTCCCACACATCGCGGTAGGCGGACAGGGCGCGGATCAGGAACCCGGCGCGGTCGGCCGTCTCGCGGTAGATGGCGTAGAACTCGTCGAGCCGCTCGGGGCCCGCGTCCACGACCCGGACGCCGCCAGCGCGCGCCTTGTTCACGTACTGGCGCCACTTCTTGCGCAGGTCGCCCCACAGGGCCGCCTCGTCCGCGGTGAGGTCGATCACACGTGTCGAGAGCGGCTGGATCGGCGGGGCCTCGCGCCAGCCGGCGGCGCGCAGGCCCTCGGTCACGGCGCTCCCATCGTCCGGTCCGGCGCCGCGCTCGACCTCCGGGTCGATCCGCAGGTGGCTTGCCCGGGCACCTGCGAGCCCGCCCCGCGCGGCGTCCGTGAAGGCGGCGATGCCGTGGGCGTCCCAGCCGGCCAGCACCGGGCCGCGCGGCGCGTAGCCGAAGGCCCACGGCAGCGGCCCGGGCCGCCGGAGAAGCACCTGGACGCCCGCGTCGGCGCCCGGCACCAGGATCCGCCGCGACGCCCACCCGTTGACGGCCTTGACCCGGGCCCAACCGGAGAGCTGCAGGTAGGATCCCCGCGGGTTCGCCTCGACCAGCGCGTCCCAGGCGGACGGCTCGGGCTCGCGGAGATCGCCCGTCCGCATCATCCGCGGCCCCGACGGCGCATGAGGTCCAGCACGATCCCGAGCATACGGCGCGGCTCCTCGATGCGCAGCACGAGCGACGCTGCCAGGATCGCGAGGCCTCCCGCGGCCGTGACCGCAATCAGCCGGCCCAGCGACACCAGCGTCCCGCCGGGCGCCGCACCGTACGCGCCCAGCGCCGATTCGGCGGCGACGGCCACGAGCACGCCCGGGACGGCCGCGACCACGGTGAGCGCCATCACGCGCCACAGCTCGCCGAGCCGGAGACCGGGCGTCCGGCGGATCAGCATCACCACCAGCCAGGCCACCTCGAGCCAGGCGCCCACCGCGATCGAGGCGGCCAGGCCTGCCAGCCCGAGCGGCCCGACGAGCAGCACGCCGACCACGATGTTGAGCACGACCGCCGCGACAGCGGCCAGCAGCGGCGTGGTGGTGTCCTGCATCGCGTAGAAGGCGCGGGCGAGGATCGCGATCATGGAGTGGGCCGTGAGGCCCAGCATGAACACCGCCAGCGAGGTGGCGATCCAGCCCATGGCGTCCGCGTGGAGACCCGACAGGCCGTAGGTGACGCGCGTGACATCGCCGGCCAGCGGGATCCCGAGCGCGCTCAGGGCGAGCATGACGTACGCCAGCATGCCCAGCCCGCGCACGAGGAGCCTGCGGAACGCGTCCACCTCGCCGGAGGCCGCGACGCGCGAGAGCGACGGCAGCAGGACCGTCCCGAGGGGGACGCCGAGCACGCCGATCGGGATCTGGAGCAGCGTGAACGCCGCGTTGAACGCGTACACCGAGCCGTCGGGCAGGCCCGTCGCGAGCGACGTGATGACGAGCAGCGCGACCTGCGCGGCGCCGAGCCCGACGGCCCGCGGGACCATCAGCACGAGGGCCTTCGAGGTGGCGTCGTCGCGGATGTCGAGCGACGGCGCGAGGCGCGTCCCGACCGACGCGAGGCCGGGAACCTGGACCGCCAGCAGGCCGACCGCGCCCACGACGACGCCGACGGCGAGGCCCTCCACGCCCATCACCGGCACCAGGAACACCGCGCCCCCGATGATGCCGAGGTTGTAGACCAGGGGCGCGACGGCCGCCGCGGCGAACCGGCCGCGCGCGTTGAGAACCGCCGACGCGATGGCCCCGCCCGCCATGAACAGGGGGCCTAGCAGCATCACCCGGGTCAGGTCGATGGTCAGCTGGAGCTTGGGCCCGGTGAAGCCCGGCGCGACCACGCCGCTCACGAGCGCCGGCGCGACGGCCTCCGCCACCAGGACGAGGGCGACCAGGGCGCCGAGGACGAGCGTGGTGACCGTCGACACCACGCGCCACGCTCGCCGGTCCTCGCCCGTGGCGAACAGCGCCGCCAGCACCGGGACCAATGCCGACGCCAGCGCCCCGGCGGCGACGAGCTGGAACAGGAAGTCCGGGATCTTGAAGGCCTGCGTGAAGGCGTCGAGACTCGCGCCCTGGTCCGCCGACGGCACCGCGCGCGCGACGACCACCAGCCGCACGTAGCCCAGGACCCGCGACCCGAGCGAGGCCGCGGTGACAATGAGGCCCGCCGCCGCCAGCGCCCGCGTGGACCAGGCTCCGCTCCGAGCCGCGGCCGGGCCAGCCGCAAGCGCCTCCTCGACGCCCTCGAGCCCGTCCAGGGCGGATGCGTCCAGCGGCGTCTCGTCCACCTGGCCTACGCCCTCGCCCGGGGGTGCGCCTGTCGGTATGCGTCGCGCAGCCGGGATGGCGACACGTGCGTGTAGACCTGCGTCGTCGCCAGGCTCTCGTGGCCGAGCAGCTCCTGCACAACCCGGAGATCAGCGCCACCCTCCAGCAGATGCGTCGCGAAGCTGTGCCGCAGCGTGTGGGGCGAGACGCCGTCCGGCAGGCCGGCGAGCCGGAACAGACGGTCCAGACGGTAGCGCAGCCCGCGCGCCCCCAGCGGCCGACCAAGGTAGTTGAGGAACACGGCGGCGCCCGGGCCGGCTTCAGCGCCGCGAGCCCGAGCCGCGAGGACCGGGCGCCCGGCGTCCAGGTAGGCCCGCAGCGCCTCGCGAGCGGGACGGCCAAGGAGGCCAGCGCGCTCCTTGCGCCCCTTGCCGAGCACCCTCAGCTCGCCGCGTCGCAGGTCCAGGCTGTCCAGGTCGGCCGCGGCGAGCTCGCTGATCCGCAGTCCCGCGGCGTAGGCCGTCTCCACGATCGCCCGGTCCCGCAGCGCGAGCGCCCGCGCGAGGTCGGGGTCCCGCGCCGCCACGGCCTGCCCCCGTGCGCCTGCCGCCAGATCCTCGTCCACCACGGCGATCAGCCGCTCGACCTGCTCCACCTCGAGGACGCGCGGCAGCCGATGCGGGAGGCGCGGCGTCGCCACGGCGCCCCACGGGTCGCCGGGCGCGAGCCCCGAGCGGGCCGCGTACCGGTAGAAGGACCGCAGGGCCGCCATGCGCTGGGCGACCGACGACCTGGCGTGGCCCGCGGCCAGCTCGGCCAGGTAGGCCCGGAGCGTCGCGCGCGTCGGCGTCCGCCAGTCTGCGCCGCGGGCCTCGGCCCAGGCCAGCCACGCCGCCACGGTGCGCTCGTAGGAGCGGCGGGTCTCGACCGAGGCGTCGCGCGCCTCGAGCGACCGGACGAACG